>JBDTFL010000237.1:0-3574 GCA_039937955.1 Polyangiaceae bacterium
GTGGTGCACGTGAGTCGTACACCGATCCAGAAATTGGTTGGCCCCCCGCGCCGCTCACGCCGCTCGTGAAACCGGCGCTGGCTGGCGAAGGAAAATGGATCGTGCTCGATCATGATCCGTTCATCACCGACATTCCCGGCACACCGTCGGCGTTCGTCACCACGTTCGTGCGTGCCGACAAAGCGCGGCTCAACACGCGTGTGTACGTGACGCTTTGGGATCCGCGCCAAATCGCGCTTCATATGGAAGCCGGAACCGTGGAGCCTGTGAGCGCGACGGGCGAAGCAGGGCCCGGCGTCGTGCCGCGAACTCCGGAGGTCGTGAAGAGCTTGGTGGCCGGCTTCAACGGCGGATTTCAAGCGGTGCACGGTGAATACGGAATGCAGGCGAACGGCGTTTTGTATCTGCCGCCGAAGCCGTACGCCGCGACGGTTTTGGAATTGCGCGACGGCACGACCGCGTTCGGCGCGTGGCCTGCGAACACGGAAGTGCCCGACGAAGTCTTAAGCTTTCGCCAAAATTTGACGGCGCTCGTTCAGGACGAGAAATTCAATCCGTGGGGACGCACGTGGTGGGGCGGCACACCCAAAGGCTGGCACGACGAGATTCACACCACGCGCTCCGGCATCTGCATGACGAAAGAAAATTTCGTCGGCTACTTTTGGGGCAACGACATTTCAGCCGACGTTTTGGCCGAAGGGATGATCCTGGCGCGCTGCGCGTTCGGCATTCATCTCGACATGAATCCGGGCCTGGCCGGCTTCGAGTTCTACAATGTGCAGACTACAAGTAATTTCAAGCCGCTCGGCCGGCCGCTTCAGCCCGATTGGGAATACGAAGGCACGTTCAAGGACCTGCCCGATTTTCACGTGCGCGCGCGCCGCATGATCAAGGGCATGAGCCACATGAATTTTCCGCAGTACATCCATCGCGACGCGCGCGATTTTTTCTATCTCACGCGGCGTCCGGAATTGCCGGGAGCGGATTTGATCTCGCCCATCGTGCCGGCCGAGCCGGGTGAGGGATCGTGGCGCGTGAAGGGTCTGCCGCAACACGGATTTCCGTATGCGCTCGCGACCACCGAAATTCGAATCGACGCGAAGCATCCGGATTTGCGGGCGCGCATCGTGCGCGTCGATCCACGAACGGTGCGACCTGCGGCGAGTGCCGGAACGAACGTCGACACGCCAACCATCATTTCATTCACCAACGTCACGCGTTTCAAACCAGGAGAAATTGCGGTGGTTCGCGGAGCCGACGCATTTTTCATTGGCGATGCTCCGCCCGAAAATGGGACCAACGGGAATCCCGCCCTAGGGACGACGACGCTCGCAGTGGGTTACGCCATGAACGATCCACGCGTGGCCGGCGCGCATTCATTCGCGGGCGTGCAAGACGACGACGGCATGCTCGTTTGGATCGAGCTCGCGGACAACGCGCACGTCGACGACACGACGAATGCGTTGGTCGATGCGCTTCTCCAAAAAATGGGATGCAGCTCACGTGTTGCGCTTGCGTCCGGAACGCGCGCGCTGCTCGGTGGTGAGCTCGATCTCGCGGCGATGCCGACGCCCCCACCGACGACGCCGGTCGCGCGCTTGGTGCGCGGCGACGTGCCAGCCGGACACTTGTATTTTACAGATACTCCGATCGTCGGTCCGAACGTGTGGCAGCCCCTGCAAATGCAACGCGTTCGCTATTTTCATCATCCCGACAAAAAAGACGCGGGCGCTGCAGAAGCAGCAACCGATGGTGGAACCCCGTAAATAACCGCTCATTTTGCGAACGTTGCACTCTGCAACGTGTTAAACTCGAGTCAGGAAGATCGATTGAGGGCGGCGCAAGCGTTCGGACAATACGAGATCCTCGAGCGCATCAGCGTCGGCGGGATGGCACAGGTATTTCGTGCGCGCCACTTGAAGACCGGTGACATCGTCGCGCTCAAACGCGTGCTGCCGGATGTCGCCGAAGATCACGAAGCGATGCAGATGTTCGAAGACGAAGCACGAATCTGCGTGCATCTCGAGCATCCGCATATCGCGCGCATGTTGGATTACGGGCACGTCGACGACACCTTTTTCATCGCGTTCGAATACGTGCACGGCAAAGATCTGCGTTTCGTTTTCGATCGCGCAGTGCGCACGCAAACCGAAGTTCCGCTAGGCGTCTTGATCTACGTCTTCACGCGCATCGGCGAAGGGCTCGCGTATGCGCACGCGCGCAAGGACCAGCGCGGTGAGCCCGTGTCGATCGTCCATCGTGACGTCAGCCCCCAAAATATCGTTCTGTCATTCGACGGCGACGTGAAGCTCATCGACTTCGGCATCGCCAAAGCGGCGGGTCGCCTGTCCCGAACCCAAGCCGGGTCCATCAAAGGCAAATTCGGGTACATGAGCCCCGAGCAGGTCATGGGCCGAGAGGTCGACCCCCGAACCGATGTCTTCTCGCTTGGCATTTGTATGTGGGAGCTGATCACGCGGCAGCGGCTGTTTTCAGGGCAAAATGAGCTGATTGTCCTCGAAAAGATCAAAAATCAGGAGCCGGAGCCCCCCTCCAAATTCGTCCCCGCGGTGCCTCCGGAGCTCGACAGGATCATCCTCAAGGCGCTCGCCAAGCACCCGGCTCAGCGCTACCGTGCCGCCAAGGAGCTCTTCAGGGACCTCAATATTTTATGTGAAACGCAGGATTTCGTGGCAACCAGGGCCGAGATCGCGCAATACATGCGCCGAACGTTTCCGGAAGCGAGTGGCCGGGACGTTGCGCCGCTTCAGAGCAGCTCTTCTCTAGATTCATTGGGTGCAGTTGCTGTAAGAAAATTCGAGATCGACAGCGAGCTCCCAACAGAAACTCTGCGCGACATCAAGCCGGAACAAAAAAGAGACAGCCAAAGTCGAGACGGCCAGCGAGCTCAACGCGGATTACAAGAGCCTGTAGTACCAGCAAGTCTCGAGCGAACAGCAGCGGTGCGAAGGAATGACGAGGAGATGATGAATATGGCAGCAGAAAAGCAGGGCGGATCTGACCTCGATATTTTCGAGGGGCTCGGAAAAAAGAATGCTGCCCAGCCTTCGCGCGAGTCGTCGGCTCCCCCGCCTCCGCCTTCTTCGATGAAGACGCCGGCAGCGCAGGCTGTGAATCCACTCGGTGCGACAGCGCTCGCTCCGCAAACTTCGAACGGCCCACAGGTCGTGCGTGGCGATCTCGCGGTCGGAAAGAAAACGCTGCTCGGCGTGCAATCGCCGGTCAACTCGAGCTTGGCTGCTCCGCCTCCGCCGCGATCGAGCCAGCCTGTTCCTGCAGCACGCGCTTCGCTCCCCGCGATCGCACCGCCGCCGCAAAAAAATGCGCTCGCGCAAAGCGGGTCGCATGCCGTCCCCGCCGCTGCTGAAACGAAGCCGGCCGCCGTGCTCGAGGGCGCCGCAAAAAAAGGCGTCGAGACGCTGCCGAACAACGCCGTCGAGATGGATTGGGACGACGACGAAGAAGCCACGCACATCCTCGACCGCGAGGAAGAAAAAACGGGTCAAGGAAAACGCCCGTCCGGTTCGATGGCCGCGACTCCCGCGCCGAACTC
>JBDTFL010000238.1:0-3976 GCA_039937955.1 Polyangiaceae bacterium
GCTGAGAGAGCCGGCCGACGCCGAGCCGCTCAAATACCGTAAATATCCGCTCCCCGAGGAGATCTCCGAGCAGACCTCGCCCACGCGGCGCATCCCTTCCCTATTGCCGACCGCGGCTTCGAACAGCTCTTCACCGCCGTCGGCGGCGGCAGGAAATTCCGGCGCACCTTCTGCGGGCAGCCCCGGTTGGCAGGAGCAGTCGGCGGGCGGAAGCAATGCGCAGCAGTTCGATTTCGACGAGCCCATCGATATTCCAGGAACGCACGTTCCGACCTGGACGGTCGTGTTGCTCATCCTCGGCGTCATCAGCGCACTGTCCGCGACAGCATTTCTGTTTTTGCGGTAGCGACCTTTTCAGAACGCCTGCGCGATGCTCGGCTCGGCTGGGCCCGGTGGCCTTGCATCTGCGAAATCGGTGCTATGGTCGGGCTGCGTGTCGAACTTCGTCATCGGCCACGAGATTCTTTTCGCGAAGCCCATCATCGACCACTGCGATGCATGCGGCGACGAGCTGCGCGCACACGAGATGATGGCGCTCTACGAGGATGGCGACGCGCTCGAGCGCACGAACGCGAGCCACGGCGTTTATCTCAGCGCGCGCGGCGATGAGATTCGCCTGGAAAAAGCGCCACTTTGTGGATCCTGCAGCACCGCGCTAGGCATGACCGCGCTGATGCAATGGGATCTCGAAGAAGAAGAAGGCTGAAAAACCGAGCGGCGCGCAAGGCGTCGAGGTTCAATGAACTTCGGCGTCGGTCGGCGAATCGAACGGCGGACGACGCGCAAGTCGTTCGATGCATAATGCACGCACCGTAGGATGCACCGGTGAGGCCGCGATCACTTTTTCGAGCTCCTGACGAATCAGTAAGCTGGTGATGGGCGCGACCACTTCTGGCGGCGCGTCGGGATTCAGGAGTAACGCGAGACGAATTCGCGGGCGATGGATCCAGCGCGTGGACCGCGCCACCTCCGCCAAAATTTCCGGACGCGCAGGACGACGCGCAACGAGATTGATGATGTCGGACTCGATGACGCGCGGATTGTCGAGGAGCCGACGCACCACCTCGGGATTCGGATCCGCCAGCAGCCGCGCGAGCATCACGCGGTCAGGACGACGCGCCAGCGATTTTCGTTCACCGAGCGTGAGCGGCCGGCCATCCTTCGACTCGGCAATTCTCTCGGGCGGCGCGATCGACGTGCGTTGGGGAGTCGAAGGCGCGCGCAAAAGGCGTTCGAGCGCGAGAAGTGAGTGCCCGGCGGCCTCTTCGCGCAAGCGTTGCGAAAGGCCTTTATTTGCCGCGGAATTCAAGGCGTCGACGATCGCGATCAATGCCTCACGTGCCTCGGTCATACCGGTTTCCGCGCGGAGAGCAATTTCGTCGAGCGCGAGCGCGAGCGTTTCGGATTTCTCTTGAGCGAAGAGATCGAGCAACCACGAAACACGAAGCGCCGAGTCGACGACACCACGCGAGCATTTGAGAATGCGCGTGGCGAGCTTGCTCAAAATCCCATCTTCTCCACGCCGTCTTCCGACTTCGAGGATTTCGGCGTGTTGCCGCTATGTGCCGGATGCGGCGTGTGCGTGCTCGTTTGACCGGTGCTCGTTCCGGAGCTCGTCGTGCCCGAATTGTTCGAGCCTGCATTATTCGTCGGATGATCGCCCGAGCCGCCTGCTGCGACAGTTGCAGTCGTAGGGCCGCTTGCGCTCGCTACTGCTGTCGTCGCCGTCGTTGCGGTTGTCACCGTAGCGGTTGCCGTCGTGGTCGGTGCTGCGGACGCTGCGAGTGCCGTGGTGGGTGCGGCGGAAGCGCTCGCCACCGGTGATGCCGCTACGGTGTGCGAGGAGAAATGAATGAACGCGCCGACTCCGACCAAGATGATCGCAACGACACCGACGACGGCGCCGACGACGATCCCCGTCATCGATTTCGCGGGCATTTGCTGCGCGCCGCTGGCGGTGGTGGTGAATGGAGCGCCAGTATTTCCGTGCGCAGGGAAACCGCCGGAGCTCTGAAAGCCGGGGCCCGAGTGATGCGCAGGGTTCGGCGTTTGCATAAATCGGGGATCGTTTTGCAGGTGCTGGCCGGGTTGCGGCGTCGCCCCGAACGGCATGTTGTGCGGATTCGGTGTGGAACCGAACGGCAGCTGCGGAGCACTTCCGAGTGCTGCGGTCTGTCCTGCTGCGATTTGTGCGCGCAGCATGCGACCATCCATGACGTCGGTCAGCTGTGAGGCGCCGATCGACAACGTGAGTGAGTCGGCAAACTCTTTTGCGCTTTGAAAACGCCCCGCCGGATCGCGTTGCGTTGCCTTTGCGAACCACGCGTCGAAGCCCGGTGGAACCTGCGCAACCTGTGAAGGCGTCGGGATCGGGTGCACGATGATCTTCACGAGAAGGTCGCCGAGCGCTTCACTCTGAAACGGCAGCTGGCCCGTGATGGCTTGATACGCGATGACGGCGAGCGACCAAAGATCGCTGCGAAAGTCGACCGACTTGATCCCCTGCGCTTGCTCGGGGCTCATGTAATAGGGCGTTCCGAGCATAGCGCCGGTGCGCGTGTTGCTGCCGTCGACGGTGTCTTGTCGTTTGGCGATGCCGAAATCGAGCACTTTCGCGATCTCGCGATCGTCGTCGCGCACCAAGAAAATGTTGTCGGGCTTGAGATCGCGATGAACGATGCCGAGCGCGTGAGCTTTCGTGAGCGCACGACAAACCTGCGTGAGGATCGATGCGATCTCGTTCGGCAGCATTTTGCCGGTCGACAGACGCTTCTTCAGATCCACGCCATCGAGCAGCTCCATCGCGATGTACGGCCGGCCTTCCCAGACGCCGTTGTCCATGATCTGAACGACGTGCGGACTTCGAAGTTGCGCGGCGGCCTTCGCTTCGCGCTCGAACCGTTGGTGGGCCTCGGGCAGCGACGCGAAATCGCCTTCGATGAATT
Source organism: Polyangiaceae bacterium (assembly GCA_039937955.1). Classification (GTDB taxonomy): domain Bacteria; phylum Myxococcota_A; class Polyangia; order Polyangiales; family Polyangiaceae; genus JAICXU01. The sequence goes on from JBDTFL010000238.1 coordinate 2,946, forward strand.
TGATCGCGCACTCGGTGTCGAGCCCGAGGTGCGTCGCCTGCCAGACCGATCCCATTCCGCCACGGCCGATCATGCGATTCAGCCGAAAGCGCTCCGCGACGACTATATTTTCGGCGAGCGCAACCACAGAGGAAGTGTAGCGCAGAATCGTGCGGAGCGATAAATCGCGGCGAATCCTTGGTGGACTCTGGGTACCAGCTCTTGAGTAGTGGGGCGTAGTGAGGGAAATGATCGGGCGGCCTTGCAATTCTTCGCCCGCGGCCTGATCTTTTTCCGATGTTGGGTGCAAGCGAACCCCCGAAGCCACCACCGAAAGCACCGGCCGATCCTGGATTCAAAAGACACGAAGAGACGATCGTCAAAGAGCGGACGAAGCCGGTCGTTCCGCGACGCTACAAAGTGCTCTTTCACAATGACGACTACACGACAATGGAGTTCGTCGTTGAGTGCCTCATGACGTTTTTTCGGAAGACGCCCACTGAAGCCACACACATCATGCTTACGGTGCACAAAAGCGGAAACGCTACAGCCGGCGTCTACACGCGCGAGGTCGCGGAGACCAAAGTCGCGGAAACAATGGATCACGCGAAACAAAACGGAATGCCGCTCTTAGTGACGGCCGAGCCCGAGTGAACGTGACCGAGAAGATGAACAAAGGCCTCGTGGAATCACGAGGCACGAACTCATGAAAATCGTTCAGAAGGAACACGATGCGCATTAGCCCTGAAGTCGAAATCGCGCTCACGCTCGCAGCCACCGAGGCCGCGCGGCGTCGCCATGAGTACGTCACCGTTGAGCACTTTCTGTACGCGCTTTTGTTCGACGACACGACGGCGGCGGTCGTTCGTCATGCCGGCGGAGACGTCGGAAAGCTCAAAAAAGAGCTCGCAAAGTACCTCGACGAAAAGATCGAGCAGCTCGCGGAGGACGAGGACGTCACGCCTTCTCCCACGCTCGGAGTTCGGCGCGCCATCAATCGCGCGGCGGGACACGTGCAATCGTCTGGCAAAGACGAGGTCAAAGGCGCGAAC
>JBDTFL010000239.1:0-6608 GCA_039937955.1 Polyangiaceae bacterium
GAGGCGTGCCGACTTTTGATCGACCGCATCAAGTCGCGAGTACCGATCTTCAAACGCGAATGGGGTCCCGACGGCGCAGCGTGGGTCGGTTGGGTCGACGCTCGCTGCGGCCACGACCATCCTTGACCGTGGGCGCGCTCAACCGCCGGCGACCGGTGGAATAAGGGCGATCGTGTCGCCATCGAAAATCGCGTCGGAGCTTTTCGCAAATTCTTCGTTACGCGCAAATCGCACGTTTTCGAGTCGGCCCACGAGCTCCGGATGCAAATGCGCAAGGTGCTCCGCAAGGCGCGCGATCGAATTCATGTCGCTCGGCAGCTCGATATTTTCTTCGGGGGATCCAACCAAATCTCTGACCGCCGCAAAATAGAGAACCTTAACCTTCATGGTTTGGTCTTGTGCTCCAGCTTGTGCTCCCGATTATGCTCAGAGCGCCCGTGGAGCAGATCGCTGATGTGCACGAGGATTGGAGCAATGAGCTCACGCGCGCCGAGCCTTGCGGCCTTTTCACTGCCGGGGAGCGCGAACACGATGCACGTGCCGACCGTGCCAGCTGTAGCGCGCGACAACATTGCGCGAGCCCCTACCTGATCCCAAGACAATCGGCGGAACTGCTCACCGAAGCCGTCGAGTTTCTTTTCGAACAACGGTTCGAGGGCTTCGATGGTGCGATCACGCGGTGTGATTCCGGTACCGCCCGAGAAAACGATCGCGTCAGCTTCGTCTTTCGAGGCGATGTCACGAACGAGCGCGGTGATCTGCTCGGGTTCATCGAGCACGATGATGTGTCGCACGATCGTGAATGCGGCCAGCTCGTCGGCGAGCGCTTTTCCCGATGAATCATCAGCGGAAGTACGGGTGTCGCTGACGGTAACGGTGACGATGCGGGGCGACATGCGAGCGTTCTCGGCGTGGCGAACGTTGCCACTTGAAGTAGGCTACGTGAAATCGTGGTCTCTCTGCCGCTTCTCGATTCACGCTCGAAAACGAGCGCGCAGTTGCTGGTGCAAAGCGCAACGCCACCGCGATCGGTGCGGCTGTCGCTGACCGATCGTTGTGATCTCGCGTGCATCTATTGTCGGCCGCATCGCCAAGATGGTTACGTGAACGAGCGGCTCGATTTCGATGCGTGGAAGACGATGATGAACGGGCTCATCGCGGCCGGCGTTCGTCGTGTTCGGCTCACCGGCGGCGAGCCTTTGCTCCACAAAGACATCGTGCGCGTCGTCGCGTTTTTGAAAACACTGAGCCTCGACGACATCGCCATCACGACGAATGCGACGCGTTTGGAGAATCTCGCGCGACCGCTTCGCGATGCAGGAATGCGGCGCATCAACATCTCGCTCGACAGCCTGGATGCCGATCGCTTCGAGCGTCTGACCCGCGGCGGTGATTTGAAGATGGTGCTGCGCGGGGTGGACGCAGCGCTCGCGGCGGGCTTCGACGAGATCAAATTGAACGCGGTCGTGGTCAAAGACGAAAACGACGACGAGCTCGAGGCCTTGATGCGTTGGTCCTGGGATCGCGGCATCGTTCCGCGTTTTCTGGAGATCATGGCCATCGGCGAAGGCGCCAACCTCAAGGAGCGCGTCGTCACGGCCACGCAGATGCGCGCCCGCATCGGGCACTTGCTCGCGGATGAAAGCGCGGAACGCGAAAGAGATCGCGGCCCGGCTCGCTATGTCTCCGCAAAACACGACAGCACCAAAAAACTCGGCTTCATCACCGGCACCAGCGACACGTATTGCAAAGGCTGCGACCGCTTGCGCGTGGCGAGCGACGGAATGCTTCGCCCATGTCTCGCAACGAACGACGGCCTTTTTGCCGCTGAAATCGCACGGTCCGGCGACGCGGGAAAAGTCGCGGACGCCATCGCCCAAGCTTGGACCATGAAACCCGACGGCGAGACGTTCAAAGGCTGCACCGAGAAGAGCGCGTCGGAAGTTTCGATTCGCGGTATCGGCGGCTGAAGCTAAGCTTAAGGTCAAGGCGATGAAGAAGACTCCGCATTTGCAGCTCGCGTCGGTCGAGTCCGAGTCGAACCTGCTGATTCCGGAGCCCGCGTCGCCGGCGCGCGTCCTGCACGTTGCGTCCGAAAGAATGGGAAGCGGAATTGGCGGCGCAATGGCGACGATCCTCGAGCGTCATGGCTCCGCACCGTCTACGCCCGGACAGAAAATGTGGGTTGGCGCTGATCGCTCGTGCGTGGGCACCGTCGGCGGCGGCGCAATCGAGAGGGAAATTCTCGAGGCACTATCGATATTGGCAAGCTCCGAGCAACCGGCTCACGAGGTCCGCACGTTCAGTCTCGGCGCCGAGCTCGGCATGTGTTGCGGTGGTCGCGTGGTCGCGTTGCTCGAGCCCATCACTGGTTTGGTCCCATGCTTGATCGTGGGCGGCGGACACGTGGCCTCCGCGCTTGCACCTCTTCTCACGCGCGTCGGCTTCAGCGTCACCGTGGTGGACGCACGCGAAGCTTGGGGACGCGAAGGAAGAATCGAAGGCGTCTCGTGCGTGGTTGGTGATTACGACGACGTCGGCAAAACCATCTCGACGTCTGGGGCATTTCTCGTGATGACCCACGACCACGCGCTCGATCAAGAAGCGATCGAATGGGGATTGCGCCACGCATTTGCGTACGTCGGCGGTGTCGGCAGTCGCGCCAAAGCGCAGCGCACGCGGGACCGACTCACTGCCAAAGGATTTCCCGAGGCCGACATCGCGCGTGTGCGCATGCCGATCGGCATTTCGATCGGCGCACGATTGCCCGACGAAATAGCCATTTCCATCGTGTCCGAGCTGATCGGCTGGAAGCGCGAACGCTCGAAACCGTGATCACGCAAACGGCGACGCGGCGCTACCGGTGTCGTCACGAAGCAAAAGTGCCGGCACCGTTTCGCCTGCGCTGAACGTTGCGCGATCTTCGGCGAGGAGCAGCAGCGCATCGATGGCGACCCACGACATGAGGGATCCGGAATCTTGAAGACGTTGCGGAGTGGCCGTGAGCTTTCCGCTTTGCATCGCGACGCGCGCACGCGCGAGCTCGAGACGACCGGTTGCGTGACGATGATCATTCGCCAGCAAAACGTCGTGACGCATGCGAAACGGTTTCGGATCGCCGAGCATCTTTCGCAACCCCGGACGCACGAGCGCTTCGAACGTGACCATGGCGCTCATCGGATTTCCCGGCAGACCAATCACCGGCGTCTTTTCGTGCATGCCAAAAATCAGCGGCTTTCCCGGCTTGATTCGCACTTTCCAAAATCCGGCAGCGATGCCGACTTTGTCGAACGCCTCTCTCACGAAATCGTAATCGCCCACCGACACACCGCCGACGGTGAGCAGCACGTCGTACGCGAGCCCTTCACGAAGCGCGGCGATCGTCTTTTCGAGATCGTCGGGAACGTTGGGGAGCACGACCGGCTCGCAGCCCGCTTCACGGATCATCGCGGCGAGCGCATACGCGTTGGAATTGATGATCGCGCCGGGAACGAGCTCTTCGTCGATGTCACGGAGCTCGTCACCGGTCGAGAGGATCGCAACGCGTGGCTTACGCTGCACGTCGATCGACCCAATTCCTTGCGCCGCGAGAATTCCGATTTCGCCGGAACGAATCTGCGTTCCGCGCGCGAGCATTTTTTCCCCGGCGGAAAGGTCACTGCCGCGACGCCGAATCCACGCTCCGGATTTCGCTGCTTCGAAGATCGTGACATGTGATCCGTCGCTGCTCGTGTCCTCTTGAATCACGATCGCGTCGGCGGCGTCGGGAAGCACGGCGCCCGTGAAAATACGCATCGCGGTGCATTCGGCGAGCTGCGGCGGCGGCGTTCCCCCAGTGCGCGATTCACCGAGGAGGATCAGGGTTTTCGGTGATTCTTTGGAGGCTCGGGCGACGTCGACCAAGCGCACCGCATAGCCGTCCATGCTGCTGCTCGTGAATGGCGGAAGATCGAAACGCGCAACGATGTCTTCGGCGAGAAAATGTCCGAACGCATCTGCGATCGAGGATCGCGCGACGCCGACCGGAGAAAACGCCGGCATCATTTGATCGAGCGCTTCTTGGATGCTCTTCATGCGGCGACGAACCTACCGCACTTCTGCCGAATTCTTTTTTGCGGTTCAGGATTTTGCGTTGGCGCGTTTGCGACGCGAAATCACCGCAAGACCTGCGAGCGCCGCGCCCAAAGTCCAAAGTGGCGCGCCGTCGTTCGAGCCTTGAGTCGGTCCCACCGAGCAACCAGAAGAGCCACTTCCGCTCGATTTCGGATCGAGACCCGAATAGCCGGCCCGTGTTGCTTCGATGTTCGAGCAAGCGTTCGCGCTCGGCGACGCACCCGACGCGGTGTCCGTTTGCGGTGCCGGCCCCGAGTAGTTCACCGAAAGTCCCCAGTATGGAGGACGACACACTTTGTCCGACGACGGTGGGGTCGCTGTTCCGTTCGACGTCACCGTTCCGTTCGACTGGGATGACGGACCACCGGGATTTACGCAGGATTCGCCGCTGTCCGATGCATCGAGACACGACCAACATGAAGGACAATCACTGTCCGCATTGCACGACGCGGGCGCGGGTTGCTTGGCCTGACATTGCGCGAGCGTGCTGCAACCGCTCGAGTTGCACAGGCTTCCGTTTTCGACGCACGTGAAACCGTCGCCGCAGTCAGCGTCGCTTCCACATCCGGCCTGCCAGATCGGCGCGCACGAATTGATCTCGTGACAGCTCTGCGAGTCGCTACCGGTGCACTGCGTGGCGGTCTCGGTCACGCAACGCATTCCGCTGCCGCAGTCCCCGTCGGTTTTGCAGTCGACGGTCGGCATGCATCCGACATTTTGCTCGCACGAAAAACCCGTCGGACATTCGCCGTCGGTGGTGCATGCCCAACACGCCTCTGCGGCTCGCGGGACGAAAAGGGAAAAGGTGACGCCGATGCCGGCGAGGATGGTGGCGAAAGTTGCGCTGCGCATGACCACCGCATCGCAAGCTACATGCCGATTCGATTTACACTGCTGAGCCTACGAAGTGTCCCTATTTCCGCGGTTTTCGCTTCATGAAAAATGGCAGCCTGTGCCAACTCCGCAATCGCGATCCGGATCGCCGTGCTTCAGTCGTCGCTCTGCGCTTTGTCTTTCGACCACTCGAGCTTGAGTGCCTCGACGAGCTGCATGGCGACACCGGACGACACGCCCAACCGACGAAGCAGATCGAGATCGGTGCTCTCACCATCGGCATCGGTGGGCGGCGCGTCGGCCAGACGAAGGAGCGCGCACGCGCCCATCACGATTCGAACGGGCGTCGCTGCATGCTCGATCGGAACGTCGTGATGCGAAGCGCACGTGGTGAGAATGTCGGCGGGCAATTTCCAAACACGCGCGACGTCGGCGCCGGCAGCCTCATGATGACGACGCACGAGAGCTTCCACCTCTGGACGAAGCTCGGCGGCCTCGGGAAGCTCCGCCAAAATTCGATAGATGCGCGCTTCGCCAATGTCGTGCAAAAGACCGCACAAATAAGCCAGATCGTAACCAGGCGTGATGCGACGCGCGAGTACACGAGATGCGACCGCGGTGCGCACGCTACGCGCGAACGAAGCGCCGACCTCTTCGTTGAACAGCGGAAGCTTTTCGTGCACGCGTTCGTAGACGACTTGCAAGAGCAGATCGCGCGCGGTGTGGAGGCCGATGCGAACGAGCGCAGCGGTCGTGTTGGTCGGACGAACGCGACCCGAATAAACCGCCGAGCCGGCGAGCGCGACGAAACGTGCGGCCAGCGCCGGATCACGATCGACGAGCTTTGCGATGCGCGCAACGTCGGTGCGCGGATCTTCCGCTAGCCGCAACGCTTCATGAGCCGCCTCCGGCAAGAGCGGCAAACCCGCACGACCCGTGGCGAGCTGCTTCAGCAAAAACGCTTCGATCTTGTCGGGCGTCACCGCGGTCATTTTTGCGTCCGACGCGCGAACGACCCGATTTCGGCCGGTTTTCTTCGCGACATAGAGCGCTTCGTCGGCGCGATGACACGTGCGCGCGGGGTCGGTCTCCGCTGCATCTCGCATCACCAAACCAAAGCTCGCGGTGATCTGCCCAGCGCTGAGCCAGGGCGCGACCGCCAAGCGCTCGATCGATTTGCGATGCGCTTCGGCGATGGCATGCGCTTGATCGACGTCGACGTTCGGCAACATGATGACGAACTCTTCGCCGCCGTAGCGCGCGCATGTGTCGTCGACGCGTTTGCCGCGATAGAGACATTGCGCGACCGCCTGCAAGACCTTGTCGCCGGCGTCGTGGCCATGCTTGTCGTTCACTTGCTTGAAGTGATCGATGTCGACGAACAGCAACGCGAACGGTGCCTCGGCCCGACACGCTTTGGACATGCGAGCATCGAAGGTTCGGCGATTCGGAATATTGGTGAGGGCATCGATGCGCGCTTCGAGCTGATAGCTGTCGCGCTCGACACGAATGCGCACGAGCCGATCGCGATCACGCTTGTTTCTGAGCTGAACGCGCACGCGCGCTTGAAGCTCGACCAAACGACGATCGGCCGACACGACGTCGTCTGCGCCACAGAGGAGACCGCGCGAAACGGTCTGCTCGGACAAATCGGTCGACGC
>JBDTFL010000240.1:0-2813 GCA_039937955.1 Polyangiaceae bacterium
CCACGGCCGGTCAGCTCGACGTCATTCAGACCGACGGATCGTTCACTGTGAACGGCGTCACTTCTGGATCTCTCGCTGTCGGCGCGACGCCGGGGATTGCCGGCGAGGTCGCGAGCTCGGGCATCTATGCGTACGTCGTGAATCAAACGCTCGGCGAAATCGATCAGTACTCGGCTACCGACTTCACGTTCGTCCCCATTCCCGTGGCCACCCGAATCAGCGGTACCGTGACGTTCGTCGCGGCCGATCGAAACTACATCTACTGGATTGCGGGCAGCGCTCTCTTCCAAGCGCCGGTTCCGCCGTGAGCGCGCGAATTGGAGCGGGAGAAATAGGCTAAAAATCGCGCCGTTAAGGCCTATTGCGGCAGCGCGGTGGGCATGACAAAACTCCCACCTGAATGTTCTTCAATAACGAAAAAGACCCGAAGACGCCTGGCGCGACGCCGCCGAAGAAACGCATCGTCCCGCTGCTTCCGCTGCGCGACATCATCGTCTTCCCGCACATGGTCAGTCAGCTGTTCGTCGGTCGTGAAAGATCGATCAACGCGCTCGACGCCGCGATGACTCAAGGAAAAGAAATTTTCCTGGCGGCACAGAAGAACGCGAAGACCCACGAGCCCACGCCCGAGGACATTTATCAAGTCGGCACGCTCGGCACGATCATGCAGCTGCTGCGTATGCACGACGGCACCGTAAAGGTTCTCGTCGAGGGTAAGCGTCGCGCGAAGATCAAAAAATTCACACAGACCGACGATTATTTTTTGGTGGAGATCGACGAGATCGCCGAGACCGCGGCGCGCACCGTGGAAGTCGAAGCGCTGATGCGCAGCGTGCAGTCCGCGTTCGAGATGTACGTGAAGCTGAACAAGAAAGTTCAGCCCGAAGTCTTGATGAGCGTGCAGACGATCGACGATCCAGCCAAATTGTCGGACACAATCGTCACCAACCTGCCGACGGTAAAGCTCACCGATCGCCAAGCGCTCCTCGAAAACGAAGACGCGAGCAAGCGGCTCGAACGCCTCCATGAATTGATGCAGGCCGAGATCGAGATTCTCCAAGTGGAGAAGAAAATCCGATCACGCGTCAAGAAGCAGATGGAGAAGACGCAGAAAGAATATTATTTGAACGAGCAAATGCAGGCCATCCAGAAGGAGCTGGGTGGCGGCGAACGCGACGAGTTCAAGAACGAGATTCAAGAGGTCGAAGAGCAGCTCAAGACCAAGGTCATGAGCAAAGAGGCCACGACCAAGGTCAAGAAAGAGCTGAAGAAGCTCAAGTCGATGCACCCGACGAGCGCGGAAGCGACGGTCGTGCGCAACTACATCGATTGGATTTTGAGCCTGCCGTGGGGCGACAAGAGTGAAGAGAACTACGACCTCGCGGCTGCCGAGGCGATCCTCGACGAGGATCATTATGGCCTCAAAAAGATCAAAGAACGCATCCTCGAATATCTCGCGGTGCAAGCGTTGACCCGTAAATTGAAGGGTCCCGTGCTTTGCTTCGTTGGTCCGCCGGGCGTCGGAAAAACGAGCCTCGCGAAATCGATCGCACGCGCGACAGGCCGAAAATTCGTTCGCCTCTCACTCGGCGGCGTTCGCGACGAAGCAGAGATTCGCGGACACAGGCGCACGTACATCGGTGCGATGCCGGGCAAGCTGATTCAGTCGCTCAAAAAAGCGGGCACCAACAATCCGGTATTCTTGCTCGACGAGGTCGACAAGATGTCGTCGGACTTCCGCGGCGATCCGGCCGCAGCGCTGCTCGAGGTTTTGGACGGCGAGCAGAACGACACGTTCAACGATCACTATTTGGATCTCGATTATGATTTGTCGGACGTGATGTTCATCACGACCGCGAACACGCTGTCGGGAATTCCGGTGCCGCTCCAAGATCGCATGGAGGTGATTCCGCTCTCGGGTTACACCGAGTTCGAGAAGCTCAACATCGCGGTGAAGTATTTGGTGCCGCGCCAAAAGAAGGATTGCTGGCTCGAAAAAATTCCGGTGACGATCACGGAGAGCGCCATTCGCACGGTGATTCATCACTACACGCGTGAAGCGGGCGTTCGTTCACTCGAGCGCGAGCTGGCCAGCGTTTGCCGCAAAATCGCGCGCCAAGTCGTGAACGAAAAGAAGACGATCGACGAAGCAAAAGTCGATGAAGCAAAAGCTGGCGAGGCGGCAGTCGCAACACCCCTCACGTCAATCATCACGCCGATCGAGGTCGTCGCGAAAACGGTTCCGAAATATTTGGGCGTTCCGAAATATCGGCTCGGCAAGAAAGAGGAACACGACGAGGTCGGTCTGACCAACGGCTTGTCGGTGACGTCGAACGGCGGCGGAGAATTGCTCGCGTGCGAGGTCGCGGTCGTCGCGGGTAAAGGCAAGCTCGTGATTACAGGGCTGCTCGAAAAGGGAATGGAAGAGAGTGCGCAGGCCGCGATGATGTACGTGCGCTCACGTGCCGCGGCGCTCGGGCTCGAACCGGATTTTTATCAAAAGGTCGACGTCCACGTGCACTTCCCGGAGTTCATTCGCAAGGATGGCCCGAGCGCCGGTGTAACGATGGCGACAAGCCTCGCGAGCGCGCTCATCAAAATTCCGGTTCGCAAAGATCTCGCAATGACCGGGGAAATTACGCTGCGCGGACGCGTTTTGCCGATCGGCGGGCTGAAAGAAAAATTGCTCGCGGCGCATCGCAGCGGCATCAGCACCATCGTTTGCCCACGCGAAAATCGAAAAGATCTGCGCGAGGTCCCACGTCGCGTTTTGAAGGCAACCCGCGTCGTTCTCGTCGAGCACATGGATGAAG
>JBDTFL010000241.1:0-9679 GCA_039937955.1 Polyangiaceae bacterium
GGTCGAAGGTCGAAGGTCGAAGGTCGAAGGTCGAAGGTCGAAGGTCGAAGGTCGAAGGTCGAAGGTCGAAGGTCGAAGGTCGAAAGTCGAAAGTCGAAAGTCGAAAGTCGAAGGTCGAAGGTCGAAGGTCGAAAGGTCGAAAGGTCGAAGGTCGAAAGGTCGAAGGTTCGACCCTGTTCTCGTCCCTCTTACTCCGCGGCTTCCAGCTGCGGCTCGTAATGGGTGGCCTGTGCGCCGGTCATGTCGATCAGCTTCAGCGCCGCCATCAAGCGCATCACCTGATACGCGGGGTCGAGCTCGAACGCGCGAACCGCGAAATTCGGGCTCATCGAAAACTTGTGATGGTTGTTTTGGAACAGCTCGCCCGCTGTCAAAAAATCGAACACGAGCGTGTTGCGTGAGACGTCGTCGCTGTTGAAGTTGCGATAGCCGTATTTGTGACCGCACCAATTCACGATCGCGCCGTGAATGGGACCCATCACGAAGTGCGCGGGCAAGAACATCCACATCCACCACTGCGTCGCGAACACCGCGTAAAAACCGGTGTAGCTCGCGATCCAAAAAATGCGTCCAAACCAAGACTGACCGAGCTTGTCGAGCGCGGGCCATTCCGGCGTGCCGCCATCGAAACGCGCTTCGGGCTGCACGCGGCCATACGCGTAGTCGTCGTATTTGTGCTTGGTGGCCCACATCATCGAGCCGACGTTCGAGTAGTTCAGCGGCGAGTGCGGATCCTTCGGCGTGTCCGAATACGCGTGATGCATCCGATGCAAAATCGCGTAGCCACGCGGCGAGAGGAAGCTCGAGCCTTGCGTCAGATAAGTGCAGAGGTGGAAAAACTTCTCCATGCCTTTGCTCATCGTGAACTGACGATGCGCGCCATAGCGATGCAAAAAGAAGGTCTGGAAAAAGACCGACAGCTGCCAATGCATCACGAAAAATACGGCAATCGCCATAGGCCGGACTCTAGCTGCGGGCAGGGGCCGAGCAACCCATCATCCCGTCATTCTCTGTCAGATTCCGGTCAGAGACTTGCTGGCCGATCGTAAATCGAGCCAAATTTAGCGTAAGGGCGAAGCCGAGCTACGCGCAGGCGTTCCAGAGAGAGCCGCTCAGTCGAATTCGTCGCTCTCACCGCCGGCGCCCACGTAGCGCAAAATATGTGCGCGTTCTTCCTGCAAATGGTTGCTCAGAATGCGTCGCATGCGTGGGTCCGTCACGTAATGCGCAGAATGCGTGATGGTGGGCGCGAAGCCGCGAACGCGTTTGTGCTCACCGCCGGCGCCGGGCTCGAAGAGTCGCAGCTTCTCGGAAATGCATTCTTCAATGCCGTGGTAGTAGCAAACGTTGAAGTGCAAAAACGGAAGCTCCTCGTCGGCGCCCCAATAGCGGCCATAGAGGATGTCGTTCTTCTTCACGTTGAATGCGCCGGCGATCGCTTTGCCGTCACGCTTCGCGAACACCCACGACAAGCGATGTGAAAATCGCTCTGCGACGAGCTCGAAGAAGCGCCGATTCAAGTAACGGCGACCCCACGAGAATTTGTCGACGGTGACTCCATAAAAACGAAACATGTCGCGCACCGCGGCGGCGTCGTATTCGTCCTTCGTGAGCGTTGCGATGGTGATGCCGTCTTTCGCCGGCTGCTTTCGTTCACGACGCAATTGCGTGCGTTTCTTCGAGGGGAACTGCTTCAGAAAATCCTCGAAGTTTTCGTAGCTTGCGTTCGTAAATTGATATTGAACGCCAAGTCTTCGCATGAAGCCGGATGCCTCCCATTGCGCGGCTTCTTCGTCCCGTGGAAAGAGAACATGAGCGCCGTATGCGCCGAGCTCTTTCAAAATGTCCGGCACCGCATGCGCAATGCTACGCACGACGTCGTCGCGATTCACGTCCGGCGACACGAGAAGACGAGCTCCCGCGGCCGGCGTGAACGGAACCGCGAAAATCATTTTTGGGTAATACGGAACGCCGATGCGTGAGGCGAGCTCGGCCCAGCTCCAATCGAAGACGAACTCGCCTTCGCTGTTTCCCTTCAAGTAAGAGGGCGCGACGGCGACGAGCTTCTTCTCTTGATAGAGCGCGAGATGACATGGCGCCCATCCGGTGCCGCGCCCAACGCACTGTGCTTCTTCGATGCAGTCGAGCCACGTGTGCTCGACGAACGGCGAATCATTTTCGCCGACCAGCGCATCCCAAGACTCACGCGGAATCTCGCTCACGCGGTCGACGATCTTCAGTTCGAACATTCAGTTGTGAGTACGAAACAGCGTAGCGATCGGCTTCGTTGCGATCATTCTTCGCGGCAGAGCACGAACCAAGCGTCCATGTTTTTGCCCTTTTTCATCGCGCGGCCGATGCTGACGTGTTTGGAGACGCCGCGCATGACATCGACCATGCCTTCGTAAACGAAGCGGCCGAGCTTGTCGTGATTCGGGATGATTTCCGGCCATTCAGCGGGCTTCTCCGGAACGATGAGGCGATAGTCGATGTCGATTTCGCCCTCTTTGTCGGCCGTCTTCACTGCGAAATAACCAGGACCCGTGGCCCACGCATTACTCTGGTGGTTGTAGCCGTAGAGCGTGTCGGTCTTCGACGTGTCGCCTGGCTTGCAGAAGCGCTTCTGGAAATGATTGAACGCCGGCAAAGAATTCTTGCCGTGATGAATCACCTCTTTGAGCGGCGCCTTGTCGCTCGGCACGTAATCCTCGAGCGTGAGCTTTTTGAAACCGTCCGCCGCTTCGTAGAGCTTGATTTGCAGCGCGCGATCCCATTTTCGGATCGTGTCGAGCCGTGCGGGATGGCCGAGCTCATCGAGCACTTCGGCGAGGCGATGCAAATCGGGAACGGGGTCGACCAAAACGCTGAGCTCCATGGCCCTCTGTTTATCAGGAATTTTGGCCGTCGCACGTGCGGTGCGATGAGATCCGATTCATGAAAGCTCCTCGTTCTCTTGGCTCTTCATTTGGGCTCGTTTTTTCGGTAATTGCGCTCGGCGCAGCGGCGAGCGGATGCGCTTCGGGCGCGCCGTTCGGAAAATCGCAGCCGAAAATGGGGCTGGTTCCGCCGCAGAAGAGCGCGTGGGATTCGCCGCAAAACGGGACGGATCCGAACGCAATGAATGGCGACGTGATTCAGACGATGGGTAAATCCGACGTCGTCACGCCGTCGCTCCACATTTCCGAAGCGCTTGCCAAAGAATGCGGCATCACGCAGACCTCGACGTCGAGCAGCTTCGACTACGACTCGATCACGCTCAGTGATTCAGATCGCGGCGTGCTCACCGAAATCGCCAAGTGCATGACCGAAGGTCCGCTGCGCCAGAAAAAAATCGGATTGGTCGGACGCGCAGACGCTCGCGGTGAGGACGAATACAACATGGTGCTCGGCTCGGCCCGCGCGGCGACGGTGTTTCAGTATTTGCACGACCTCGGCGTCACCGACGAACGCGTGCACCCGACCTCACGTGGCGAGATGGATGCGACCGGCACCGACGAAGCGGGCTACGCCGAAGATCGTCGCGTCGACATCACCGAGCTCTGACCTTCGCTGTGATCCGCTGAAGTGCCGTAATTACTGCGGCGGAATCGATCGACGAAATGTGCCGAGATAACGTCCGCGCACGAGCGGGTCTTCGAGAAATTCTTCGGGCGTGGCATCGACCGCAACCGATCCGTCGAGCAAGAGGAGCGCACGAGAGCAGATCGCGAGCGCTTCTTCGACGTGATGATCGGCGACGAGCACGGCAGTGCCTTCGCTCGCAACGTCACGTAGCAATTCTCCGAGACGCGCAGCGCCGATCGGATCAACGCCGCTGAAAGGCTCGTCGCAGATCAGGACCTTGGGCTTGCGGACGAGGGCGCGAGCGCATTCGAGCCGTCGACGTTCGCCAGCCGAGAGCTCTCCGGCGCGCACGTCGAGTCGTTCGCCGAGGCCGACCCGCTCAGCGGATTTTTTGGCGTCACCGATTTCTCCATTGGCTACTTTCTCGAACGTGTCGAGATTTTGACGAACCGTGAGATCCCAGAGCACGCTCGCCGATTGCGGCACATAGCCGAATCCGGCGCGGGCGCGTTGCCACAACGGCCGGGCGGTCATGTCTTCACCGTCCAAGAAAACGCGGCCGCTCGTGGCTTGGGTTTCACCGACGATTGCGCGAAATAGCGTGGATTTTCCCGCTCCGGATGGTCCGAGCACACCGACGACCTCACCCGCGTTCGCGCTCACGTCGATCTCGCGCACGATGCATTTACCACCGCGGTCGACGCGAATTTTCTCGACGACCAAACGCTTCGGCGTGCTCTTCACTTCCGACTCCGGCTCGCGAGGATCGGTCACGGCGCTTTCGGCGAAACCGGAATCGAGCCCTTCACCTGCGTGAGCGTGACCTTCGCGGTCGCGATTTCGATGCGCGCGTTGTCGGCTTGTAGCCAACCTTGGCCGCGGGTGAGACGAACGCCGCCGCGCAGATCCAAAACTTGTTTGACCAAATCCAACTCGACCTCGGGCGCCTCGGCGTGCACGCCTTTTACGTCCGCGACGACGCCGCCCGATCCCTTGGCCCACTTCACGTGCGGCGTGTTGTCGAACTTGAGATCGATCCGCGGGCAGCTGACCTTGAGCCCACCTTTGGCGAGCGAAACATTTCCGGTGAGCACCGCTTCTCCAGCCGAGACGTCGACCTCGAGCTGGTCGGCTTGTACTTCCATGGCGTCACCACCGACCGACAAGATCGGGTCCGCGCTCACGTGATCGGTCGCAAAAAGAAGGGCGCCAGCGAGCGCTAAAGGAACGAAGCGATAGTGCATCGTCTTAATTCGTGCGGCAAAACCGCGAATTAGGCAAGCGCCTCGTCGAACGAGGCGAGCTCACGCGCACGACCACCAGCGGTGAGAGGCGTCGGCTCTGCGACCGATCGTGCGACCAGGAGATCGAGCAACGTGGCCACGGCAGCACGTGCCATCGGCTCGGCCATGGTCTCTTTCAGATCGCCGATCGCCCGAAAAAAACCGAATGGACGAGCGATCGCACGGGCCGTCGAAGCGAGGTCCGCTGGTGTCAGTCCGGTACCGTCCGATAGCCCCGCGAGCGCCAACGCGAGCGGCTGTGAGAGATGTGCGAGCACACGATCAGCGCGATAACGATCGAAGGCGGCACTTGCGGCGGCGGTCTGCGCATCGCGTCCAGTCACCACCATCGTCAAATCGTTCTGCCAAGCGGCGATGACTGGCATGAGCGACGCTGCGAGCGATTTTGCAGCGTCGGCGGAGCCTCGATCGATGCGTGCGGCAGCGACCGCGAATAGATGCGCGCGTTCGGCGCGTTCGAGCGACGCACGCAATTCGACCTCGGCCAGCGTCTGCGCGCGCGCTCGAATCAAAGCGATGGCATTCGCTGCGCGACGGCGGAGCGCCTTCTCTTTCAACGCCTCGGCGCGCGCCACGATCTGCGATTCGAACATCGCTTCGATCTCGCCCCAGTGAGAATTCGCTCTTGCTGTTTCGTCGCCGAGCTTCGCGGCGAGCGCCAATCGAGCCGAAAATGCGATGGGCGGTGACCATGATGCAATGTTGAGCGCGGCCAGCGACTCGAGCGTCGACTGCATCACCGTTGCCAAGTCTTTTTCGTTCAGTCGGTCCGCTTTGTTGATCAGAATCTGCAAAGGGATTTTGGCAGCGCGAACCTCTTCCATGATTTCGCGCTCGGTCTGCTTGAGTGGTTGCGTAGCGTCGAGCAGCCACAACGCGACGTCCGATTCGTCGAAGGCCCGACGCGCGGCGCGCGTATGACTGGCGTCGGGCGCGTTGAATCCGGGTGTGTCGATCACCTCGACACGCGTGAGCGCAGGGAGCGGAACGCCGATCTCCACGCGCACGATCGGCTCATTTTGGAGCTCTTTCAGCGTTTTTCTCAGATTCTCGACTGGCAGCAAACGCTCCGGAGGCTCGTGCGATCGATCGAAGACGATGCGAGCGATCGGGTCTGGTGCGTAACGCAAATGATGAAGCGTGGCGGTGGTCGGAAGCACGCCGGTCGGTGCAACGTCGGCACCCATGAGCGCATTGATGAAGGTGCTCTTGCCGGCATTGAACTCGCCGACGATCGCCAAGCGAAGCGGACGACGACGCTCCACTGCGACCTCCGCAACTTTTGCTGCAGCATCGAGATCGTGGACCGCGCGCGCGTGAGCATCGAGGCGCGCGAGCACGACGCCCCACGAAGCCGATGCGTCTCCCCGTGGCACCGCGCCTTGCACGATCGCCAAACGCGTGGTTTTTCCCCAGGATTCGAGACGATCGGAGGCGATAGACGCAAGCGCGTCGAGCGCATCACCGAACGAGTCGACGGACCAACCCGACTCCGCCGCGGCCGACAAGATCTTGCGCGCCCGCAAAAGCGTTCGTGCATCCCGAACGAGCGCGTCGTCCAATTTTGGATCGAGCGCGGCAAGTGCAACGGCAAGCGCCGCTTCATTTCGATCTTCGACTGCTGCGTCGAACAACGGACGCGCCGCGGATGCATCACCACCAGCGAGAGCTTCTTCGAGTGCCGCACGCGCTTCGTCGTTGCCACCACGCGAACGCGCGAATGCCGCACGCCACCGCGCGAGATGCGCCTCGCCGTTTGCGTCGACCACGATGCGAACTTTTTCACATGTGGCCGCGTCGGCCGGAACCCACGCGAGCGTCGACGAAAGCAGCTCGCTCGCGCCCGGCGCGTCGAGCATGTATGCGCGCAAAATCGGGCCAAAAGCCGCCTCATTTCCGCTTGCGGCCAAAATTCTTCCGCGCGTCATCGCGGCCCGTGGGTCGGTGGCGTCATCCGCCATTTTGGAAATCGCGGTGCGCGCGGCCTCGATGTTACCGAGCGACAGGTGCGCCTCGGCACGCGAGAGCGCGACCTCGGTAGTCGTGTCGCCTTCGAGGCGGTCGAGCCAAGCGAGCGCACGCGTTCCATCGCGGCGAGCCAAATCCAGATTCGAAAGCGCAACGAGCGCATCGCGGCGAGCTTCGGAGCCCGGCTCCGCGAGCGCGAGCGCGCGAAGGTAAGCGTCGCGCGTGGGCTCGACTGCGGGATCGGTTTTTTGACGAATGCGACCGAGGCGAACCCAAACGTCGGCGTTCGAAGGCAAACGCACGGCTAGCTCTTCGAGGGCTTCGGCGAGCTCGGCATCGAGACCAGCAACCTCGCAAGCGTCTGCGAGCAATGCCAAGCCGAGCGGCGATCCGGGTAAGCGGTCCAAAACTCGCCGGGCCATCGACCGCGCACGCATTGCATCGCCGGTGGCCAGCGCTTGTTCGCCCGCGCGGAGCATTTCGTCGGCGCCTGCGAGCACGACCTCGAAGCGCCCCAGCCAATGTCCGATCACGTCGAAGAGGCGCATGTCTCGATTCGCATTAGATCATGCTTGCTCGGTGGCGAGTAGCTTTGCGAGCCGCTCGGCTTCCACGCGAACCGTCAGCACTTTTTCTTTGTCTACCATGACCAGCCCAGGCGGTGATTTACGGGGTTTTCGCACGTAACGACGATATGTGTAAGCTACATCGACTAAGGCTTCACCGCGCGCTTTCGAAAAATGCGCAGCGAGATGCGCGGCGTCGACCAGTTGTTCGGCGGTGAGCTCCGCGCCTTTTTTGATCAGCACGACCACGTGCGCCCCGGCGTCGCCGCGCGCATGCAGCCACGCGTGAAATGGTTTTGCGACTTGGAACGTGAGCTCGTCATTTTGCGAAGCCCCGCGACCCACCAAAATTTTCACGTCTGCGTTACCGACGAAGACTCGATACGAAAGTGATCGCGCTTGCTGCGGTTTGTCTGCACGAGGAACGGCTGCGCGAATCTCACGGGGAGCTGCGGCCTGGGCGCGCGCGTGAATTTCCTCGAGACGATCTTCCGCGTCGTCGAGATCCAAATCGATCACATTCGCGTCGGCGATGAGCGCCCGCAATTTCTCGGAAAGCGCGGCGGCCTCCGCCAAACGGCGCTCCGCAACCGGCCGACCTGCGCGTAGCCTTTTCGCGCGAACGAACATCGCCTCGACTTGCTCGCGTGGTGGCTTTGCCGGATCGAGCGGAACCTCGACGACGACCTCTTCGCCCGACGACCAATCAGAGACAGTGAGCAGCTTCGCGCCTCGCTTCGTCTTCACCGCGGCAGCAAGAAGCCATGACGCGCGCATGCCCATTTGCTCCGCGTCGGCGATTTTCGCGAGATCAGCAGTGACCGCTTTCGTGCGCTTGTCCAAACGCGTTACGGCTCGCGAAAGCTCACGAATAAGAGCCGTTCGTGAATCGTGCAGACGATTCTCGAGATCGTCCGAATCGTGTAAACGATTTTTGCGATCGTCCGACTGGCTCATGGTGCGCGTCGCATCGTGCACGAAATCATGGGAGGATTGTGATCGTGCAACGCGCTCCTCAACGATCGAGTCACGTGAGCACTGCGCTGATGAAGGCGCTGCTCATGTATCTCGATGCCGAAAAGGGCGCGACGGTTGCCGACAATTGGCTTCGCCAAACGCGCACCGTTCGGAGTGACCTCGAAGACGAAACGCGCTCGGTTCCGCGTAGCCTGTTCCATGCGGCCCTGCGTACTTTCGTCGAGCTCACCTCTCGTGACGCAGTGGTGGCGAGCGGTAAGTATCTTCTCGTGCCGCAAAATCTCGGCTTTTGGGTGCGCGTTCTTCGAGGAGCCGAAAATCCGAACGACGCGTATGCGCGCCTCGACACGGGACAGGCGGAATACGGCCGCACCATGCACTGGGAGGTCGTCGAAGCGCACAGTGGAGTTTGGCGCGGTCACGTTCATTTGCGCCACGATCCCGACCTCGAAAAAGATGGTCTTCTCACGTTGTCTCGTGCGGCGATGCTCAGCGCGGTGCCGGCGCTCTTCGGTTTCGAACGCGCAAGGGTATCCGCGCGCGCTGCGCTCTCGTCGACGGACCCTACGGAGGTCGTGCAAGAGTTCGAGGCGCGCTGGGAAGAGCCGAGCTTTCCGATTTCCGTGCTCGGTGCAGCGGCAGCAGGCGCGGCGGTCGGATCTGGTCTGGCGTTCGCGGTACATCCGCAGTCGCCCATCGCGCTCGCGATCGCAGGCGTCGGTCTTCTCGCAGGCGGTATTTCAGGCCTGATCGCGTGGCGTGAGCGGGTTCGTCGCATCGCCATGCGCGGACAATCGATGCGCGTGCATGCGCTGGAGCGCAATTTGGTTTTGCAGGAAACGCGAGCACGTTCTGCAACGGGACACGTGGTCGGAAGCATCGTCGCCGGCGAGTATCGCATTCTGCGGCCGATGGGTGCGGGCTCGAGCGGCGTCATCTACGAGGCGCGTCGCATGCGCGACGATCTTCCGGTCGCGCTCAAATTGCTCCGCGCGGCAGCGGCCCACGAAAGCGTCGCGTCGGATCGTCTTCGTCGCGAAGCCGAAGCACTCGGTCTTGCGTGGCATCCCAATGTGGTCGAGGTCATCGATCACGGACATCTTCCCGACGGCACGGCGTATCTCGTTCTCGAGCTCCTTTATGGTGAGTCGCTCAGTGCGCGTTTGAAAACGAAAGAGCGTTTCACCGAACGCGAGCTGTTGCCCATTGCGCTGCAAGTCTGCAACGCGCTCAGCGCCATTCACGCGGCGGGTGTCATTCATCGCGATATCAAACCGGGAAATATTTTTCTCGAGCGCA
>JBDTFL010000242.1:0-3228 GCA_039937955.1 Polyangiaceae bacterium
GCGCGCAAAACCGGATCGAACGGAATGAATTTGTTGTTCGTGAGACGCGCCACGCCGCGCCGCAAGCGATGCGGAAATCGTGCGTACACATTGTAGAGGCCAAGCACGATGATGCCGCCGGGCCTCGCGAGCTCGGCCATCGATTTGAACGACGCGCGTGGGTCGGGCGTGTGGTGCAAAACGCCGGACGAGTACACGACGTCGAACGCGCCGCGTTTCAAGGCGGGCGAACGTAAATCGGTCTCGATGAAATGAACGCCAGTCAGGCCGTAACGATTGGCAGCCGAATTTCCCAGCTCCAGTGATGCTCGCGTGAGATCCGCGCCGATGATGGTGCGATTTGCAGTGGCGAGAAATAGGCTGGTTTGTCCGGTGCCGCAGCCGAGCTCGACCACGTTGGCGTCGCCCGGAATCGCTTGCTCGAGCAGACGCGCGAACTCGGATTTTGCAGCGCGCCCTCGCAAACCGGAGAGCGTGTCGCCGGGCGGATAATTTGGAAACGGCGCATCCATGTAAAATGCACGCACTGTTTCGGTGCGCGCTTCGGAGGGGACCCGCAAATCAGGAATTCCGTTTTTGATCGGATAGACGACCGTGCACCTCGCGCACGTCAGCTCGTTGTCGTCGGCTGTTAGATCGCCACGACACGACGGGCACGCGAGCAGCTCGGTGAGCATCGGACCCGCGACCGTTTGCGATCAGAAAATCGTATAGATGAATGGCGCGAGCGCTTCGACCGACGCGGCGAGAACGAGCACGAGGCCGGTGACGCACAAGAAGACGACGAGTGGGGCGAGCCATTTTTTGCCGCCGTCGCTGGCCCAAAGACCCCTCACGAATCCGCCGATCGACGGGAACGCGGTGCCGATGACGATGAGACCGCGATGAATTTTACCGCGTTTTTTCAGGCTCATAACGATTGGCTCACTTGGGCAGAGGCTTCGACGGCGCCGTCGGTGCGCATGACGGCGTGCGCGGATTTTTTGGAGACGATGACGTTGCCAGCGATCAAAACGTCGATGCCGCAACGCCGGAATGTGGAGTAACCCTCGACCGCGCGCGTGACGATCGGCTCGCCAGCGAGATTGAACGAGGTGTTGAGCAAAATCGGAATGCCGCTGCGCTTTCCGAATTTTTCGAGCAGCGCATAAAAGCGGGGCGCCTTTTCGCGTTGCACGGTTTGCACGCGCGCGGTGCCGTCGACGTGCGTGATGGCGGCGAGCTGCTCGCGCCATTCGGGTCGAACCGGAAAAACACCCGACATGAAATTGCCGAGACGCGCGCCGCCCGGCGGGAGCTCGAAATATTTCTCGGCTTCCTCGATGGGCACGGCCGGCGCGAAGGGACGAAACTCTTCGCGGTATTTGATTTCTTTGTTGAGGCGATCTTTCGTCGCGGCATTGAGTGGCGACGCGAGGATGCTGCGATTTCCGAGCGCGCGCGGACCGAGCTCGCACGGCCCATCCATCCACCCCACGATTTTTTGGGCATGCAGCAAGTCCGCTGTTTTCTCGAGGATTTCGTCTTCGCTGCCGAGCGTTTCGACCGGCAAGCCATCTTCGTTTGCAACGGCCGCGAGCTCGTCTGCGCTCACACCCGGACCCCAATAAGGATGATCCGGAATTTCTTTGTGCGGCTGCTTGAAGAAAATCCGATCGGCATAGAGCGCTGCGCCGAGCGCACAACCAGCGTCGCCCGGCGCACACGGCACGTACATCTCCGAAAATCCGGATTCACGAAGAATGCGTGCGTTCGCGACTCCATTGAGCGCGACGCCACCTCCGAAGCACAAGACCGATTGGCCGGTTTCTTGGTGGAGGCTCTTCGTGATCTCCACGAGCGTGTCTTCCAAAACGCGTTGCACGCTGGCCGCGATGTTCGCGTAGTGCGCGCCCTCTTTGGTCGTGGGGTCGAGCGGTTGATGCGGCGCGCGCGGAGGCCCGAACAGCTTCATGAATTTTTCGGAATACGAGCGCTTCGCCGTCGTATGAAAATCGAAGTAGTCGAGGTCGAGCGCAAAAGCCCCATTTTTACCGGGCGAAATTACTTTGCGAACTTCTTCCAGGTGCGTGGGCGTTCCGTAAGAAGCGAGGCCCATCACTTTGTATTCGCCTTCGTTCACCTCGAAACCGAGGAACGCCGTGAAGGTCGAATAGAGCATGCCGAGCGAATGCGGAAAGCGCAGCTCGCGCAGCATTTTGATCGACGACGAGCCGTCGTCCTTTTTCTCCCCGACGCCGAGCGAGAGCGTTGCCCACTCGCCGACGCCATCGGCCGTGAGGATCGCAGCGCGTTTTGCGGGTGATTGATAAAAGGCCGCCGCCGCGTGCCCTTGATGATGCTCGGTGAAAAAAATCTTCGAGCTGGGGACACCGAGATGGCTGGAAATGATCCCCTTGATCCAAAGTTTTTCGCCGAGCGAATTTTTCATCGCCTTCGGAAAGCTCTGCCAGCTCGCCGGGAAAGCGCGCAGCGCGCACGTCAGAATGCGCTCGAACTTGAGCATCGGCTTTTCGTAGAAAACGACCGCGTCCAGATCTTCGGGCTGGAGGTTTGCGCTGTCCAAGCACCATTCGATCGCATTCAGCGGAAACGCAGCATCATTTTTTTTGCGCGACAGACGCTCTTCTTGAACGACGAACGCGGGCACGCCGTCGATGACGAGAGCCGCCGCCGAGTCGTGGTAGTGCGCTGAAATGCCGAGAATCTTCATGGATTCATCAATGGCTGTCGATGCGGCATGCTCTCCAAGTGCTCAGTACTGGGAGCGCAGCGATTTGGATTCGTGTGAGTCGACCCAACCCGCCAATTCCTTTTTCGCGGAGCGCTTCGCCAGCACCGCAAAAATCGGCAGGATCAAAAAATATTGCACCGCCAACACGATGCCGCCCATCACGTTCGCGATCGCGCTCGCGATGCGCAAATAACCCTTCCACAGTCGCGTGAGGCGAGCCCACCAAAGTCGCACGCCGTGCTTCTTCGGCTCGACGCGTTTCAATTGAGCCAGCGTGTAGTTCATGTGAAAAGCCTCGTCCTTGAGCACGTCGGTGAAGACGTCGCGGGTGGCTTTATCCACCACGAGCACCTCTTGATAGACGGCAAATCGCCGCGCCGCTGCTTTTTCCGACAAATGCAAAAACGCGAGCAGTGAGCTCTCCGTCTCGCCTGCGACGTTCAAATCGTCGAGGCCGCGCTCACCCGGCGAAAACCAATTCGCGTCGAAGCTCG
>JBDTFL010000243.1:0-8752 GCA_039937955.1 Polyangiaceae bacterium
CCGGGCGCCATCGGCCTCGCGCTCGGCGTCGACGCCGCACGGCTCGCGTTCGACAAAGCAAAAGTGATTGCTTCGCGCGTCGACTTTTTCGGAATGCTCGACCCGATGGCGGCGATGGTTCGCAAGCGACTCGGACGCGCGGCCGGCGACAAGGACGTCTCCGCGGTTTTGGGTTTCGACCCAATGGCGGCCCTTCGTGCGTTGTTGAAACGATAGAGCGAGATAGAGGCCCTGCTGTCCTAATCGCTCGACGTCGCGTCGCTCACTTCCGCGTCGTTCGTCGTTGCCGCATCGCTCGGATTCGTGCTCACGACTCCGCCGTCATCGAGACACGTCGTTTGCGATTTTGCCGCGGCAAGGGCGGGCAGACATTGCGGGTCGTTTCCGCTCACGTCGAAGAGCGGCGGATACGGCGGACACGTGGTGCTCGCATAAACGACGGTGGTGCTCGCCTCCGGATCCGGTGGCGATGCAACACACACGAGCGCGCACGATTGACCGGTGTCGTTGCCCGCGATCGTATCGATCACGGTCACGCTCTCGAGGCATCCGAGCGTCTCGTTGTATTCTTGTCCGTAAAAAATATGCGTCGGCGTGTCGTCGCAAGCAGCAACGAATGTCGTCACGAAACCCGCAAAAAACAGGGGGATCGTGACTGCTACGCCGACTCGCTTGGTCACGGCACCTTCACTTCGGGCTCGATGCTGCGGATGTGCAGCTCGGCGAGCTGCTCCGGCATCGCGCGATTTGGTGCGTCGGTCATCGAGTCGGTGCCGCGTTGCGTTTTGGGGAACGGGATGACGTCGCGCAAGCTGTCGGCACCCGAGAGCAACATCGCGAGACGATCCATTCCGATCGCGATGCCACCATGCGGAGGTGCGCCGAAGCGGAGCGCGTCGAGCAAGAATCCGAATTTCGCGCGTGCGTCTTCATCCGAAATTCCGAGCGCGCGAAACACTTTTGCTTGAACGAGCGGGTCGTGGAGACGAATCGATCCGCCGCCGATTTCGAATCCGTTGAGCACGAGGTCGTACCGATAACAGAGGACTTTTCCTGGGTCTTTATCGAGCAAGTCGACGCAGTCGTCGTGCGGGCGCGTGAATGCGTGGTGCGCTGCCGCCCACGTTTTTTTGTCTTCGTCGTACTCGAACAGCGGCGGGTTCACGACCCACGTGAAGTTGAAGTGACCGCCGTGACCGATCTCCGGAATGAGCTTGAGCTTCTTCGCGAGGTGCACGCGGAGGTTCGCCAATACCGTTTGAACGGTCGACTCTTTACCGAATTGAAAGAACAAATAATCGCCGTCTTTGGCGCCGGTAATTTCGTTTATCGCTAGACGCATTTCAGGAGTGACGGTCTTCGACAATGGCGATTGAACCCAGTTGCCGGTCGCGTCTACTTTGGCTCGGGCCAAACCTTTGGCGCCCATACCTTTGACGAAATCCTCCAGCTTGTCGACGTCGGTGCGCGAGAGCGTTTGCCCGTTGACCGTGCTCGGAACACGCATCGCCTTGACGATTTCACTCGGCAAATCGCGGCGTAATTTGCCGCTTTTGAATTTTTCGGCGATGTCCGCGAAGAACGGAATGCCGCCGCCGTTGTGCTCGATCACGACGTCCGTCAGATCGGTGTGTGGCATGTCGAAGCGGAGGTCGGGCTTGTCGTTGCCGTACTTTCCCATCGACTCTTGAAACGGCATTTGTGGGAATCGTCCGCTCGGATATTTATCGTGCAGATCGATGTTCAATACCTCTTTCCAAACCTTGAAGATCAAACCCTCCATCACGCGAAAGACGTCGTCTTGGTTGACGAAGCTCATCTCCACGTCGATCTGCGTGAACTCGGGCTGACGGTCGACGCGCAAATCTTCGTCGCGAAAGCATTTGACGATCTGAAAATATTTGTCGAAGCCGGCCACCATGTAGAGCTGCTTGAACAGCTGCGGGCTCTCGGCGAGCGCATAGAACTTCCCCGCGTGCATGCGGCTCGGCACCAGGAAATTGCGCGCGCCACCCGGCGTGTACTTGCACAATACAGGTGTTTCCAATTCGAGGAATCCGTTGTCGTCGAAGTAGCGGCGCGTGAGCTGATGGATGCGATGGCGCGTGCGCAGCGTTTTTTGAAGCGGCGCGCGGCGCAGATCCAAATACCGATATTGCAGACGCTTCTCTTCGTTCGTGTCGATGTTGTCGGCGATCTCGAACGGCGGAGTGTCCGCTTTGTTGAAGACCGCGAGCTCCACGCCGTGAATCTCGATTTCGCCGGTATTCAAGCGGGGATTCTTGTTGGTGCCGCGACTGACGACGGTGCCACGAACTGCAATCACCCACTCCGAGCGCAGCGTTTGCGCGAGCTCGTACGCGGACTTCGGTTCGTCGCCGTGGCCCTTCAGGTCCGGATCGAAAACGAGCTGCGTGATCCCCTCGCGGTCGCGCAAATCGACGAACACACAACCGCCGTGATCGCGATAACTGGCGACCCAACCAAAAAGGACGACTTCTTTGCCTGCGTCGCTCGCTCGGAGCGCACCGCAGTCGTGGGATCGTTTGAGCTCATCGATGAATCTGGCCAAGGGAAAGACCTCCGAAGGGGGGTGCGCAGCATAGTCCAAACTGCCGAATGACCGAAACTTGCCCGCCTGCGCAGTGCCGAGCATCCTCGGCCAAAGATGTCCGGCGCTCGATCCCAAGGCATTTCCGAAGCCCTTTACGAAGACGAAGCGCCGCGTGCTTGGTACGAGCGCTCGATTCCGTTTTTCGTCGCGCTCGCGCCTTTCGTTACTGCGCTCGCGCATCTTCGTGCGACGTCCGATGCGACGCATGACGAGGACGTGATTCGCGTGCTCGGCGTCGGATCCACGGGAATTTGGCGCGAATTCGACGCACTCATTGCAGCGCCGGCGGCACTCTTTTCATTTGCGACGCGTGTGCAGCGCGCGGAAATTGTCTCCGCCGTTGGATGCGGCGTTGCAGCATTTCTCCTTTATGAGATTGCGCGAGGCCTGCTCGACAAGTGCGCGAAGACCACGTGGCTCGGTGTTTTCGTCGCGGCGATCGCGGCGTGGACGCCGACGCTCGGTCCGGCCTGGCAATGCGAGGCGTGCGCGGTCGGCGGTGCGACGTGGGGCGCGGTGTTGCCGCTCATTTGTCTCGCAATTTTGGCTCGTCCGAACGGCGCGGCTCCCTTTGGTCGGAAACAGGTGCGACTTGCATCCTTTCCGATGGCCGCGCTGGCGTGCGGTCTGGCGTTTTCGTATGAGCCGTTCGTTGGCGGTGCAACGCTGCTCGCCGCGCTGGCACTGATTTTCGTGGGCCAAACGAAACCATCACGCCGCGATAACCTTCTCGGCGCGCCGGCCTTCGTGATCGGCGCCGGCGGTCCCATCACATTCGCGCTTTGGCGTCGCGTGGCTTCGGTCTACGAAATTCCCGCGCCGTTTTTTTCGAGCGGCGCGCTCGGCACGCTCGATGTTCCGTCCCGTCAGAGTGTCCTGAGTTTCGCGCACACCGAAATCGGTTGGGTCGGTCTCGGCGCAACCGTCGCAGGCCTCGCACTTGCGGGGCTCGTTCCGCGTGCGCGTCCGGTCGCTGCGGGTTTGGCGCTTCTCACGCTGATGACGAGCGCTGCGATTTTCTTGGGCGCACCAAGTGGTCCGGATCGTTACGCGGCAGCTCCGCTCGTCGCGATCGCAGGATCGAGCTTGCTCGCGGCAGTGGCCATGCAAGCGGCAGTGCGAGCCGTCGCGCGCGCCAACGTTCCGTTTGCGCAAGCGAGCGCAGCAATGATCGTGGTGCTCGAGCTAACGTTTCCCGCGATCGCTCTCGACGACGCATCACTTCGCGCGAATGACCGTAAAAACAAGCTTGGATCGTATTGGGACGAAATCGCGCTCGCCGACCTTCCCGCCCATTCCATTATCTTGATCTCGGATCCCGTCGTGATGCGTCACCTCGATGCGACGCGCGCGACCGGGTTTCTTCGTGATGATTTGCTGATGGTGACGTTGCAGAGTGTCGGCGGTCGCACGACGCTTCGTGCGCTTGCCGCGGAGCCGAAGCTCGCGCCCGTGGTTCGTGATGTTGCGCTCACCGGTCAGGTCGCCGAATTTTCACTCGCGACTCTCGCGGCGGCGCGCCCGCTGTTCGTGCAGTACGACGCGCGTTGGGATCGTTCCCTCACGCGACATTTGGTGCCCGAAGGTATTTTCGATCGCTTCGAGCCAGAGCCGCATGGCGTGACCGATCGACGAAAAGCACTCGAAGCATTTTTGCCGTTGCGACAAAGGCTCGCCAAAGCTCTCGCGTCACCGCGCGACCGCGCCATGACCAACATCACGGCGTCGCTCATGCGATCGCGGCTCGATGCGCTGATCGCCATCGACGAACGAGAGACCCTGCCCCGCGCGATCGACGACTTGCGCGCGTTTGCTCCTGATGATCCGATCGCAAATCGACTTGTTTTCAAGCTAGTTGCATCGCGTTTGAACGTTCGCAACTGAACGACCTGGCGCACCTGCGCTATCGTGTGCGCATGCGAAAGCTCGCGTTCTTGGTCGCAGCATTCGGTGTGGCCTATGCGTTCGCGACAGGCTGCGGAGGCTCCGACGACAGTAGCGGCACCAGCAACGGCAACAACAATGGCGGTGACGGATCGATCGGCGACGGATCCGGACCGTCTGCCGCGACGGCGTTCGACGCGTGTGGCGGAAAAATCTTCGATGCGAACGGCAACATCGACAGCGCCGAATACGCCAAGCAAGCAACGCTCTGGGATCGCGCCACCATCGATTGTCGGCTCGGTCCCAGATTCTCCGCATTTCATCCCGGCGACGCCGACAACGCACGCGCCACTGCGACGGGCTTCGACCAAAAATCCGATCCCAAAGATCAGCTTTGCAGCACCTACGAGTTCGGAACCCCCGGAAAATGCACGGGCGCGTGCTTCGGATCGACGTGCGGACAAGTCGCTTACGCACCCGACGACGCGACCGACCCCGGTATGGATCGCGTGCAAACATACGGGTTCGACAACAACACGTCATGCATTCAACCCGCTCGAGGAAACTATTTGGGCGGCCCGCATCCCGATCCTGGAATCACAGCATGGCTTGCCAACGACAGCGGACTGCATTTGCCGCGCGCGGTCGGCCGAACGAGATTCGTAGAGTCGAACGACGCCATCGTTGCATTCGTCGACGGCTTCATCGGCGGCACCGGAACACAAACCAGCGGCGACACGAAGCCGTTCACGAAATTGCCCGCGAACAAAATTCCGACGTCGGTCGCGCTCACGACGTTCAACGAGTTTGCGCTCGTCACGGTATGGGATACGCAGGCGATCGCCGGGCAAATTGCGGTGTTTGCGCTGCAGTCGGTGGGGCCGCCCGCATTCGCGACGAAGTATTGGGCGGTGCCAGGCGAAGGTGGCTTCGGTGGAATTCAGCTGCTCGGTTTCATCGATTTGCCGGACATGAAAGCGCCAACGGCGATCGCCGCGGCAGGCGACAACGGAAGCTTCGCCGGGCAGAACGCGCTGCAGAGCTTTCCGCAGTTCGCGAAGCCAGCCGACGATTTGGTGACCGAGATCGTCAACAACACCGGCAACAATCCGAGCGCGTGGATTGGTGCGCCCGGGCAAGACAGCCAATACGTTTTCGCGAATGCAGGGACCGCGATCGTGGCGTCGCAATGGGAAAACGAAATCACGTTCGTCGATCTCGGTCCGCTCTTTCGGTTCGTACGATCGAAGTACGTAACGCCCATCGCAGACGCGGTCGCCGCGAAAAAAGCAAACGATGCCGCCACCGTCACGACCGCAGAAAATGCCTTCAATCAAGCGGCGATCTCGACCGGCGCATGGCCGTACGATTTCACGACCAACCCTGAAATGAAGCCGATCGTGATCGGCAGCATCGCTTCGCCATCACCCAGAGTCGTCGCGGTCGCCAATCGTCCTGCGACCGGCGACGCGAAAGCCGGAATGCGAAACAAGCTCAAAGCATGGGTCGGCGGCTACGACGGAACGTTCACCGCTTACGACGCCACGAGCTCCGGCGGATTGCCCGCACGCGACGCGGGCATCGACTCACCGAACATCGCATCTTTCGCTCCACTCGGTCACGTGCAAGCGGATCCGAATCCGAACGCGTTGCGATTGGTCGGCGCTTACAACTTGGGCGATTCATTCATCACCGTGAGCCGCGCCAATCGCAGCGTTCAATGGATCACCGCTGGCGAGACCGACATCACCGTAACCGAATCGCTGCGTGATTCGCAGATGAGCGATCCGGTCGACGTCGATCCCAACGCGCGATTTCCATACGACGAGCCGGGCTTTGCAGGGATGGTCACCGTCGCCGATTTCGACGGCAAACAAATCGCGAGCTTCGTCGACGACGACTCAGCGTGCGACGGTGGCCCCGACACTACATGCAGAGTGCACCGATTTGCGGGGAGCCTCGCGTTTCCCGGCACCATCTATCGGCTCGACACGACGAACGTGAATTGAGTCGGCTCGCCGAGATACGCACAATCGCCTTGTTTTAACGCCTATCCGTGACGTCGAACGACGCGAGGCTCCAGCCGATCAACTTGTAGAGAATGCGCGCGCCTACGTTGGCGTCCCATTCGTCGTTTTCGTTTTCGGAATTCGGCGCGACCTCGTTCACGTCGAAGCCCACGATTTTTTTCTTGGCCTCGACAATCGCGCCGACGAGCGCCGACGCCTCGTGGAACGACAAGCCTCCGGGAACCGGCGTGCCGGTGTTCGGACACAGCGTCGGATCGAGGCCGTCGATGTCGAACGACACGTACACATTTTCCGGAAGCTCGCGCGCGATGCCCGAAAAGAGCTCGTCCAACGTTCCATTGCGACGCGCGCGCGCGAGGGTGACGTCGAAGTGCGTCGAGATGCGGCCGTCGCTCTCGAGCATGCGATCATTTTCCTCTTCGCAGAAATCACGAATCCCCACCGCCACGATTTTTTTCACGCCCGGAATTTTGCGACTGACGTTTTCCATGATGGATGCGTGTGACCACTCGAAGCCCTCGTACGCGCGTCGCAAATCCGCGTGTGCATCGACGTGTAAAATTCCCAGGCCCGGAAATTTTTCTGCGTACGCCTGAATCGCTCCGAATGGCGTGGAGTGATCACCCCCGACCAAACCTACGACCTTTCCACGATCGAGCCATTTTTTGGCGGTTTCATGAACGATCGCGTTCACCTTTTCGCTCACCGCATTCACGCGTGCGAGCGCTGCTTCGAGCTGGCTGTCACCGTCCGTACGTCCGGCCGCTTCGATGATCTTCTCTGCGTCCACGCGCGCCGTTCTGTTCCACTCGCGAATCTCAGCGCTCTCTTCGAGCATTGCAATTCCGAGCTCGTATGGTTTTCCCGTTTCGATATCGAACAAGTCGACTTGCCTCGAGGCTTCCAAAATCGCCGCCGGACCGTTCGCCGTTCCCGGGCGATACGACGTCGTCGCATCCCACGGAACCGGAATCAAAACGACGCGCGCGTTTTCCGGCGTGTCATCCAGACCAAAAATTCCGGAGCTAGGAAGCGCTGCTGCATTCGGGTCGAACACCAAACTTTCCTAGCACGTCCGCGCTATCGTTCTCGGCATGTCCGACGTAAAACGGCTGAAGGAAACGTTCTCGAAGCACGGAATCAAAAACGTCAAAGTCGGCGGCTTCGACATCGACGGCGTGCTCCGCGGCAAATTCATGTTGCTCGACAAGTTCTGGAGCGCGCTCGACGGCGGCTTCGGATTTTGCGACGTCATCTTCGGTTGGGACATCACCGACGTGCTCTACGACAACGCCAAAGTCACCGGCTGGGCGACGGGCTATCCAGATACGCAGGCACGCATCGATCCGAGCTCGATGCGAATCATTCCGTGGGAGCCCGACACTGCCGCGTTCTTCGTCGACTTCGAGACGGCGGAGGGAAAACCGCATCCCGCATGTCCGCGCTCGCTCTTGAAGAGCATTCTCGCGAAGGCTGCAAAACAAGGGCTCTCAGCGTCCTTCGGAGTCGAGTTCGAGTTTTTCGTTTTCAACGAAACGTCCGAGTCGCTGCACGAAAAAGGATTTCGAAATCTGGAATCGCTGTCGCGCGGCATGTTCGGTTACTCGTGGCTGCGCGAAGGTCAGCATTCCGATTTGATGCACGACATTTTGAATTTGATGACGGCGTACGACATTCCGATCGAAGCGCTGCACACCGAAACGGGTCCTGGCGTTTACGAAGTGGCGCTCCGTTACGACGAAGCGTTGCGCATGGCGGACAAGGCGGCGCTCTTCAAAACGGCGATGAAAGAGATCTGCGCGAAGCGTGGGCTCGCGGTCACGTTCATGGCGAAGTGGAACGCGGACCTTCCCGGGTCGAGCGGACACCTGCATCAGTCGCTCTGGAAAAAGGGAGAGAATGTATTCTACAATGCAGAAGCACACGGAAATTTGAGCCAATTCGCGCGTCATTACCTGGGCGGCCAGATCGCGCTCATGCCGCAATTGACTGCGCTCTATTCGCCGACCGTGAACAGCTACAAGCGCTACGTTCCCGGCGTTTGGGCGCCGCTCACCGCTTCGTGGGGCCTCGAAAATCGCACGTGCGCCATTCGCGCGATCAGCGGCGACGAAAAATCCACGCGCCTCGAGTATCGGCAAACGGCGGCAGACATTCATCCGCACACCGCGATCGCGACCTGCTTGGCGGCCGGCTTGTGGGGTGTCGAAAACGAGATCGAGCC
>JBDTFL010000244.1:0-6649 GCA_039937955.1 Polyangiaceae bacterium
CGACGCTCTTCGCGCGTGCGGCCGACAGCGTCTTGTTGTGTGCGGCCTTACCGGTGTTGTCGGTGTGGCCTTCGATGCTGACTTTTTTGATTTCGGGGTGGTCCTGCAAAATCTTCAGCACTGCTTCCAAGATGTCGTCGCTGTCTTTGCCGACGACGATCGCCGCACTGTCGGTTTTGAATTTGACCTGATCCAAAATTTTGATCTGTCCCGCTTGCACATAGGCTCGCGGGCAACCGTTCTTCTTCGGATCGGCGTTCGGCAACCCCTTTTCTTCGGGGCATGCGTCGACGTCGTTCTTGATGCCGTCGCCGTCCACGTCGTCGGGGCAGCCGTTGTATTTCGGAATCGTCGATGCGACGCCCGGTGTGTCGGGGCATGCGTCGTTCGCGTCCAAAATTCCGTCGCCGTCTTTGTCTGGCGGGCAACCGTTCTTCTTCGGATCCGGATCGTTGACGCCCGGTGTGTCGGGGCATGCGTCTTGTTGATCGAGGATGCCATCGTGATCGCGATCGGACGGGCAGCCGTTCTTGCTCGGATCATCCGATTTGACGCCCGGTGTGTCGGGGCAAGCATCTTGATCGTCGATGATGCCGTCGTGATCGCGATCGCTCGGAGGCGGTGGCAGCGGGCAACCGTTCTTGTTCGGGTCGACCGAGCCAACGCCCGGCACGTCCGGACATGCGTCTTTGTCGTCGGGAATTCCGTCGCCGTCGCGATCGGTCACCGGTTTTTGGTACGGCGGAACGTATTCGATGCTGAAGAGCGTGCGCGCGATCGGAGACCCGAATCCGCGTGTGAGGCCGGTGCCGATGCCCGCGCCGAATCGCAATCCGTTGTTCAAGAAAATGTGCGGACCGAGCACGGCTTCGAGCGGCGTGGATTTCTCGTCGAACGCGTTGTCGAACGTGGTGCTTCCGTAAACTTCAGGACCAATCAACAGCGCGTGGTCGAATGCGCGAAGACCGACCGATCCGCCGAAATTGAACTCGCTTCCGATGGATTCGCCATCGATGTTTCCGCCGAGCCCGCGATATTGAATTCCGAGACGTGCGGAATAGGCGAGCGGTCCGATGTCGCCGGCGACGACCGCGCGCGGTTGAAATCGCACCTCGCCATCGCTCATGTAATTGTCTTGGCTGCCGGTCGGGAGCGAAACCTGCGCGCCGATGGCGAGCGAGATCACGTCGCCATATTCACCGAACAAGCGCGCGTCAGCGGACAGACGAAGGTCTCCGAGCGCTTGGTCGTTGGCCGGCGGAAAATACGTGACGCCGTTCAGCGAGCCTTGATGACCGTCCGCGAAAATTTGAAACGGCATGTCGGCGGCGATGCGAAAGCGATTCAAAAATACGAAGGCCGCGCCCGCATGAAGAATGAATTGGTTGCGGACGACCGACTCGCGAATGTTGCCGTTGCCGTCATAGATGACGAGTGGGCGAACGTTGTAGTCGCCGACCACGCCAATCGCCGGCCGCGCGTTGCCGCGCAAATCGAGCGAGTCGAGCGTGAACCAATCGCTGCCGCGTTCGGAGGGCTCGAAGCGATCGACCGCAAATCCGGTGGATTGGGCGCTGGCCGATGTTGCCGACAGCAGTCCCGTCAAAACGATTGCAGTGGAGATGACTCGAGCTCGCATGACCCCTCATTCTTAGTAAGCGAAACGTGACCCTCGCGAATCGGACGCGAGGAAGAATTCTTCCATCAGATAGGAGAATCAGCCCAGATGCCAGAAACTGCTGCAAGCTCAGCGCGAGAAAGATAGGGCCGCACCGCAAACTTGGCCCGGCCGCGGAGGCCTCTTTAGCTTCCGCGAGATGAGCTTGAACAAGACGAGCGAGGCCAAAGCGGGTTTTTCGTCGCCGGATGCGGCGATGCGCATGCCTCGCGCGTTCGGTCGTCTTCTTCTTTTGAAGCTCCTCGCGCGTGGCGGAATGGGCGATGTCTATCTCGCGGCGACGACCGGCATCGAAGGCGCCGAGCGGCCCGTCGTCGTCAAAACCGTTCGCCGTGATCACATCCACGACGGCTCGTTTTTGGCTCGATTTCTCGATGAAGCGCGCGTGCAGTCGCAGCTCAATCATCCGGGTGTCGCGCAAGTTCTCGAAGCGTCGACCGACGAAAATGGCGAGCCGTTCACGGTCGTCGAATACGTCGAGGGCCGATCACTCAGTGATGTTCGTCAGCGCGCGATTCAGCTCGGCGTGCGCATCGGTTGGATCGAAGCCGTCGCGATCGCGATCGAAATGGCCACCGCGCTTTCGCACGTGCACGAGCGCGCGAGCTCGGATGGCTCTCCTTTAGGAATCGTTCACCGCGATCTGTCTCCGCAAAATGTGATGGTCGGTTACGCCGGTGAGGTGAAGCTGATCGATTTCGGAACCGCGCGTGGGCACAATCGCAAATGCCACACGGTTGCAGGTGTCGTGTTCGCGAAGCCGGGCTACGTCGCGCCGGAAGTCGCGCGTCAGCAAGTCGGCGATGGTCGTATCGATATTTATGCGCTCGGCATCATGCTCTGGGAATTGTGCGCGGGTCGGCGCTTTTTGACGGGCGACGCGCAACAGCATCTCGAAGACGCAGCAGCGGGAAAAATAGACGTTCCAGCGATCGCGAAGGATATCGATGCGCCAGCCGAGCTCGACGTGATCATCGCGAAGATGACCGAGAACGATCCGGACATTCGCTACTTGAACGCGTCGATGGCCGCGAGCGATCTCGCCAAAGTCCTCGCGGGTGCGCCCGCACCGAAGGTCGGCGAGCGTGGTGTTCGCGCGCGAACGCAAACGCTGATGCGCGCGCTGTGGCCGCACGAGCCGCAACGCGTGCGTTCGGAATTTGCGAAGCTCCTCAAAGAAGCGCGTTCGCTCGAGCGTGATCGACTCACGCCGCCGGTGCCGAAAGCCGCGGAATCTGCGGCGAGCCTCATGAACGAAGAAAAAGATCCTTCGATCTTGGCGGGCACTCCGTATCGGATTTCGCGCACCATCGGCGAGGGCGCGAGCGGCGTCGTTTACGAAGCGGAGCACCTGGAGCTCGGTCGTCGCGTCGCGCTCAAAGTTCTGGCGCCCGAGCATGCGTCAGCGAAAGATTCGATCGATCGCTTTCGTCGTGAAGCGCGCTCGATCGCGAAGCTCTCACATCCGAATTTGTGCATGCTCTATGATTTCGGAAAATCGCTGGATGGCCGTGTTTTCCTGGCGATGGAGCTCCTTTCGGGAGAGACGCTCGAACGCAAATTGAAGCGCTCCGGCGGAATGGATTGGCGTGAAGCGCTGCGCATTTCGATCGAAGCCGCACGTGCTCTCGAAGCCGCGCACGGTGCAGGTCTCGTGCATCGCGATCTGAAGCCGGCGAATTTATTTTTGACGAAGATCGCTCCTGTCGCAAATTCCGAATCGCGCCGAAGCGGTGACGGTACGTCGCTGAAGCTTTTGGATTTCGGTGTGGCGATGGCGCTGTCGGATGTCGAAGGTGAGAAGCGTCAAAAAGGTTTCGCGATCTTCGGAACACCCGAATACATGGCGCCCGAGCAAGTCGCCGGTGAGCCGGTGGACGGCCGTTGCGACATCTACGCGCTCGGTTGTGTGCTCTACGAGCTCATCACCGGAACCAGGCCTTTTTCCGGGGGATCGAGCGTCGTCGTGATGGGCAAGCAACTCCGCGAAACCGCTGAGTCACCGCGCTTGCGTGCGCCGCATCGCGGAATTCCTGTCGAAGTCGATGCCATCGTCATGAAGGCGCTCGCGAAGAAACCCGACGATCGATTCGTGTCCGCCGAAGAAATGCGCGGAGCGCTCGAGGCTGCATTGCTCCGCCCGACCGCGCAACAAACGAAGACGCGTCGCATGACGGCAGGCGTCGCGCTGCTCTCGTGTCTGATTGGTGTGGGTGCAGTCTTCGCGCATGGCTCGCACGGCGTGACGCCCGACGACGCACATCAGGCGCTGCATGTCGACGCGGCGAGCATCATGCCCGCGCAAGCTGTCGCGTCGAACGATGCGGTCGCCGAAAAGAAAATGACGACTCACGATCTATCGGGAATTTCCCTCGATTTGACGACGCCCAACGATCCTGTTTCATCGAGGATCGCAGCGAGCACGACGACGCGTTCCAAAAAAGATCAGTCGAAGGACAACGCGAAGGATCAATCCAAGGATCAAACGAAAGACGCGCAGAAGGATCAGCCGGTTGCAGCAGCACCGCTGACCAAAGACAAACAGAAGCTGCTCGACGCACGCACCGAAGCAGAGACGCATCCGGAAGATGCGCACGCGTTGCAAGCGTGGGCGAACGCCGCGTTCAAGGCGGGAGATTTTCGTGAGGCGCGTCGCGCTACTGAAGCGTGGTCGCTCCGTGACGGATCACCCGAGCCGCGGATTTTCTTGGCGACGGTTCTCGATGCAACCGGCAAGCGTGCCGATGCGCGTGCGGTTCTCGAAGAAGTTTTGGATCTGCATCCGGATTCGACCGAAGCACGACGCCTTCATGCGCATTACGGTGCGCCGCTCCCGTCGCTCGATTCGGGCGGGCGAAAATCAATTGCGCATCGCTGACGGCTTACAAGACTACGGTCTCGAAACCGCAGCGCTACGTCGCCTCACGTCTTTTCGGGAAGCGCTTTCACTTGCGGCGTCGACAGGTCGACCAGCCACCGCGTGAGATTCGGAAAGTGTCGCGAAAGGCCGTAAATTCTCGGGTAAATGACGCGCGGTCGTTTGTGCTCCACGGCGTTTGCGATCATTTTTGCGAGCACGTCGGATTTTCCGGTCGGCGTCATGCGAAGCGCGAACGTCTCTTCGTAAGCAGCGCGGCCTCTTGCTTCCATCGGGCTCTCGACCGGTCCTGGGTACACGGTGACGATGTGGATTCCGAACGGCTTCACCTCCGCGCGCAGACCCTCTGATGCGCA
Organism: Polyangiaceae bacterium; assembly: GCA_039937955.1. GTDB lineage: Bacteria > Myxococcota_A > Polyangia > Polyangiales > Polyangiaceae > JAICXU01. The sequence continues at coordinate 4,913 of JBDTFL010000244.1, forward strand.
GGCCAGCGCGCCCTTCGACGCGTTGTAGAAAAACATTCCGGGCGTTGGTGCGATGCCGGCCATCGATGCGACGTCGACGATCGTTCCGGACCTTCGCGCCATCATCTTCGGCAACATGTGTTGTGTGAGCTTGAGCGGCGCCAGCACGTTCAGACGAATTAGATTTTCACCGTCGGCCCACGGCGTGTCGATCGCCGCTTGCACGATTTGAAATCCGGCGTTGTTGATGAGCACGTCGATGGGGCCGAGCTCGAGCTCTGCCTCCGCGATAGGATCCGTGACGTGCTCGATATCCGTGAGATCTTGCTCGACGACGAACGAATTTCCGCCGGCCTCATTCGCGATCTTTTCGAGCAGGTTTCTTCGACGCGCGACCATCGTGACCGATACGCCGCGACGCAGATATTCCCGGGCGATCGACTCTCCAATGCCGCTCGATGCTCCGGTGATGTAGACGTGCATGGGCAGATGGTATAGCCGACTCGAGCGTCGATTTTGCCGGCGAGGCACAATCGCGAAAAAAGAACGATGCCGCGACGTAGTGACCTGAAGAAAATAGTGATCTTGGGCGCTGGGCCGATCGTCATCGGTCAAGCTTGCGAGTTCGATTATTCCGGAACGCAAGGCGCCAAAGCGCTGCGTGAAGAAGGTTACGAGGTCGTGCTGGTGAACTCGAACCCGGCCACGATCATGACCGACCCCGAGATGGCGGATCGTACGTACGTCGAGCCGCTCGAGCCGAAGACGGTCGCGGCGATTTTAGAACGCGAAAAGCCCGACGCGATTTTGCCGACGCTGGGCGGTCAGACCGCGCTGAATTTGGCGATGGCGCTCCATGAAGATGGGACGCTCGCGCGTTTGAAGATCGAGATGCTCGGCGCGAAGCCCGACTCGATCGCACGCGCGGAAGATCGTTCGCTCTTCAAAGAGGCGATGGCGAAGGTCGGGCTCGAGTGCCCGAAATCCAAAGCGGCGCATTCGGTCGAAGAGGCGCGCGAGATCGTGAAAGAGACGGGTTTTCCCGCGATTTTGCGACCATCCTTCACGCTCGGCGGATCGGGCGGAGGCATCGCGTACGATGCAAGCGAGCTCGACGCGAAAGTGGAATGGGCGCTCGCTCAAAGCCCCACGCGAGAAGTTTTGATCGAAGAGAGCGTGCTCGGTTGGAAAGAGTTCGAGCTCGAGGTCATCCGCGACAAGAACGACAACTTCATCGTCATCTGCTCGATCGAAAACATCGACCCGATGGGCGTGCACACCGGTGATTCGATCACCGTCGCTCCCGCGATGACGCTCACCGATCGCGAGTTCCAACAACTGCGAGACGCATCACGCGCCGTCATGAGCGTGATCGGCGTCGAGACCGGCGGCTCCAACGTGCAGTTCGCGGTGAGCCCCAAAAACGGCCAGATCTACGTCATCGAAATGAACCCGCGCGTGTCGCGTTCGAGCGCGCTCGCTTCGAAGGCCACCGGCTATCCCATAGCAAAAGTGGCTGCGAAATTAGCTGTAGGATACACGCTCGACGAATTGACCAACGACATCACGAAGACCAGCGCCGCGTTCGAGCCGGTCATCGATTACGTCGTCGTGAAGTGGCCGCGCTTCGCCTTCGAGAAGTTTCCCGGCGCAGATGCCACGCTCGGCCCGCAGATGAAGAGCGTCGGCGAGGCGATGGCCATCGGCCGCACGTTCACCGAAGCATTGCAAAAAGCCGCGCGCTCACTGGAAACGGGC
>JBDTFL010000245.1:0-2953 GCA_039937955.1 Polyangiaceae bacterium
TTTTTCACTCCACGAGACTATCTCGGCGTTGGCGGAACGACGAATGCGCTGAGCGGCGGAATCTGTTGGTGTGCGGAATCGCAACCGCCGCCGGATGACGTCGCCGACGTGTAGCAGTCGTAACCGATGCCACCCGTGAATCCGATCGGCTTGTCGGAAGAGATGACCGAGCCGCTCATCTCGTTCGAGTCTTGCCATTGAATGACGTCGCCTGCGTTGAGCGTGTACGTCGTCGTCGATCCTTTGGGCGCAGCGGCAACCGTGCCTCCGGAAGGCAAATCGACGTTCGGTGCGATTTGCACGGTCGTTCCATCGGTCGCGCCGACGATCTGTCCCCATTGCGGAAGTGAATCCGCGCGTTTGCCGCGCAGTGGAACGATGCCGAAATAATTCGTGCCCCACGCTGTGGTCGGAAGCAAAAGCTCCGCGCTCGGGAGCAGCGAAGATGCGCCGCCGTACGGAAGAATGTCGTAGCTGGTGACGGGAACGTCGGTGCTCACGTGCCACGCGGCGCCAGCTCCAGTACCCACGATCGCGGTGCTCGCGTTGATTGCAGGGGCGACGGGACACGTGACGCCAGCCGACGGATCACTCGACATGAAAAGAACCGCGACTTGTCCGGTCGGCAATCCGGTCGCTGGAACTGCAGCCCACGACGCCTCGGGTGTGCCAGCGGCAGCGATGCGTCCGAACGTCGTCACGTCGTACGAAGTGCCGGTGCGCGCGACCGAGATCGTGACGGGCTTGGACCATCCGTTCGCGACGAAGATCGCGAAACAGGGGGCTGGCTCACCGGCGTAAAACGAAGGGGTTGCGACCGTGTAATCGCAGCCGATCGTACCGTGGCTTGCTTTTGCGGCGTCGCATGCGGGGACGCATTTTCCGGCGGCGCATCCTTGATCCGAGGGGCATGTCACGCCGCCAGGCTGAGTGCGAGCACCGCTCCATAAAATCCGATCGCTGCGAGCACGCCGAATCGTGAGCTCATTGCGCCCAACTATGCTGCGCGTGAGCGGCAACGTCCACTATCTGCGCCGCTGCGAAAGGCCCCCGCCGCCACCAGAGCTGCCCTCTTTTGCGCGTGCTTCGTTCACGGTGAGCGTGCGCCCGCCGAAGATCGATCCGTGGAGCGCCTCGATCGCTTTCGCGGCGTCGTCGTCGGTCGCCATTTGAACGAACGCAAATCCGCGTGGCTGTCCCGTCATACGATCCGTGATGATCGCGACCTCGGTCACCGTGCGCCCATCCGTTTCGAAGAGCGCGCGGAGCTGCTCCTCATCGCATTGATAAGGCAAATTCCCAACGTAGACTTTCGTCCCCATCGTCACCCCCGACACGCCCCGTACAGCCGTTAAATAAAGCGTACGAAACGGATCGAACGTTTGCAAATGGGGCCTATCGACACGGCTCGCGGGCAATGGCAAATGGGGCACAATGATCCCGCGTTATACGCCGAAGGATTTCGCGCAGCTTTGGTCGAATGAGCATCGTTTCGAGATTTGGCTCGAGGTCGAGCTTGCAGCGTGTGAGGCGATGGAACGCGCGGGTCTGGTTCCCGCAGGCGTTGCGGCGCGCATTCGTGAGAAAAAAATCGCGCTCGACCCGACGCGCATCGACGAGATCGAAAAGACCACCAAACACGACATCATCGCGTTTCTCACGCACGTCGAAGAGCTGGCCGGGATCGACGCGCGTTGGCTGCATCGCGGCATGACCTCGAGCGACGTGCTCGATTCGTCTTTTGCAATTCAGCTCCGCGACGCGGGAAAAATGCTGCTTTTGCGATGCGACACATTTTTGGATGCGCTCGCGGCACGTGCACGTGAGCACGCGAAAACGCCGATGATCGGTCGCAGTCACGGAATTTTTGCCGAGCCCGTGACGTTCGGTTTGGTGCTCGCCGGGCATCACGCCGAAGTAGCGCGTGCAAAAAAACGTCTCGTGGTTGCCGTCGAAGAAATCGCGGTCGGAAAAATCTCGGGTGCCGTCGGAACCTATGCGCATCTCACGCCGAGCATCGAAACGGACGCGCTCGCGAAGCTCGGTCTGAAAGCCGAGACCGTTTCGACCCAAATCGTGGCGCGCGATCGTCACGCGGCATTTTTTTCCGCGCTCGCGTTGGCGGCTGCGGCGATTGAACGGCTCGCGACGAACGTTCGTCACTGGCAACGCTCGGAGGTCGGCGAAGTCGAAGAAGCATTCACGGTCGGTCAAAAAGGATCGAGCGCGATGCCACACAAACGAAATCCGATCGCGAGCGAAAATCTCTGTGGTCTCGCGCGCGTGGTTCGTGCGGCGGTCGTGCCGGCTATGGAGAATATTCCGCTTTGGCACGAGCGCGACATTTCGCATTCGTCGGTGGAGCGCATGCTGGCGCCCGACGCAACGACGACGCTCGGCTTCATGCTCGATCGCGTGACGTCGCTCGTGAAAAATCTCGTCGTTTACCCGGAAAAAATGCTGGCAAATCTAGGCGAGGCGAAAGAGCTTTATTGCTCGGAGGCAGTGCTGCTCGCGCTGGTCGAGGCAGGCATGCCGCGCCAAGACGCGTACGTGATCGTGCAACGCAACGCGATGAAGACCTGGCACGGCGAAGGGAAATTTCGCGACAACCTCGCCGCCGACGCAGAGCTCACGTCACGGCTCGACCCGAAGGTTCTCGCGTCGTGCTTCGATCTCGATCACGCGCTCGCTCACGTCGGCGGCATCGTCGACCGCGCGCTCGGGCCTCTCTAGTCGAATCATACGACGCAAGCCTGCACGCAACGTGAGCTGCGCGATTTTCGGAACATGCCACGCGCGCAGCTTGCTCCGCTCATCGGCATAGACGGCGCGCACCTCCACCTCGGCGATCGTCATTTTCTTGATCGCAAGTGCACCGAGCAAATCGTTCGGATAGCCGAAGCGCGGGTAAATCGAGCTCCAATCGATTCGTTCGCAAGCCGCCCGCGCG
>JBDTFL010000246.1:0-6813 GCA_039937955.1 Polyangiaceae bacterium
GCGCCGTTCGGCACGACGAGGCTGCCGCCGGTTGCGCCGCCGTCGGTGCTGGCCGGAAGATCCGACGTGGTGACGGCCTCGGGACCGACGTCCGAATAGTCGGCGCGCGCGGCGTTTGAGAACGCGAGCAACGCCGTGAAAATCCCCGCGCCGATGGTGACCCGTCCGATCGGTAGTTTCATCGTGACGACGCTCTACGACCAGAGAAAGACGTCGTCAAACCATTTGGGTACTTATTTCGAGACGAGAGCCAAAAGCCGAGGCGTGATCTGGTGGGGCGAGCCCGGGCCGACGATCGAGCCTTCGATCTGCTTGCCGCTGCTTCGGCCGTCGGTGCCCGGAATGACGAAGAGGGGGATCAGCTTCGAGATGTATCCGGCTTTCATGAGCCGATCGCGATCGCGATCCATGTCGAACGCCAGAAATCGAAAGCCTTGGAGGTCGCTGTCCAGCTTGCCGGCGTTCACCGCTTCGTGAAACCGCTGGCAGGGCTCACACCAGGTGGCGCCAACGTAAATCAGGAGATGCCCTTGCTCTTGCAGCTGGGCCTGCTCGGCAATCACGACGTCCGGTACGTCGCCAGCGGCGGGCGCGTCGATGAATCGAGGGAAATTACCGATGCGCGGTGCGCTCGCAGTAGGCGCAGGCTGATCTTGGGTGGTCGCTGCGGTGGCTTGAACGGCTTGCGATGAATCGTCTTTTTTCGGTGGGTCGTCGCTCATTCGGCAACTAGTTGTCGAAATGAGCAAACAGGTAGCCAAACCGACACTGATTGTCCGTTTCAGCATATCTCACCTCACCGTGTCGCGTGCGCGGCGCGCTTCGAGAACGAACGCGAAACATTCGAGCGCGTCACGCGTGGTGATCTCTTCGCCGCTTCGTGCAGCACGAACGGTTGCGCGAAATGAGAGGTAACGGCGACCATCCAGACCGAGTAGCAAACAAACCAAACCCGGCTCACGCGGCGCATCTTGCGAGCCCGCCAAGCCCGCTGCGGACGCCAGCATGCGCGCCAAGAGCAAATCGCACGCCAGCACGGCGCCCGATGAATCATTGGCTGCGATCAGTTGCTCGGCACGACGCGCGGATTCGCGTTCACCGTTTTCGCCCCAAAGCTGCGTCATCGAAAAGCCAGGCGTGAGCGACGACGTGGGCGCGACGGTCGGCACTTGATCCGAGATTTTCTTTTCCGGTGCGGGAACCGCGACTCGCTCTTTTTCTTTTTCGACGCGCGCCGACGGCGGCGGGGCGATTGGCGAGCTGCGTGCTTGAACGGCCGCAACCGTGGGCGCCGACCCCGCGGGAAGCGTTCCGTAATTGCCGCGATTGGATGGCGGACGCATCGGCGCCGGCGATCGTTGCTCGTGTTTCGGATTCTCTGCTAGCCCGCGGATCGCGTCTGCGATTCCGGCGCTGTCCGCTTCGTCGAGCGCGACAGCCATGTCCGGACCCACGCGTGGCATCTCCGCTTTGTACGCCTCGATGACCAGCTTCGTGATCTCTTCGAGCCCTTTGAAAACGCCTTCTCCGTTCGTTGCAACGGTTGCAACGCTGGGTGCGCTGAACAAATTGAAACGGCGGTCGAGCTCTTCGATGCTCGCGACCTCTTTGATGTCGCGTTTGTTCCATTGAAACGTGTGCGACATTTTCGAGAGCGCACGACCGTGCTCGGCGAGATTCGTATTCAGATCCTCGAGCGCTTCTTGATTCGCGTCGGCGCGCGCGCTTTGCGAATCTGCGACGAAAACGACGCCGTCCGCGCCAGTCAAAACCAGCTTCCGCGTCGCTGAATAATAAACCTGACCCGGCACCGTGAAGAGCTGAAGCCGAACATGCATGCCTTGCACGGGCTCCACGCGCACCGGTAGAAAATCGAAATACAACGTGCGGTCGGTGGGCGTCGCCAATGAAACGAGCTGACCGCGGTGCTCCGCTTTCGTCGCCCCATGAATGTATTGGAGCGTCGTCGTCTTGCCGCCCAAACCGGGGCCGTAGAAAACGATCTTGAAGACGAGCTCTCGAGTGAGCGGATTGAGCGAAGCCATATTCGGTGGGAAAAAGCTCTCTTGAGCAAAGCCGAGCTACGCGCAGGCGGCTGGGTAAAGCCGAGCTACGCGCGGGACGGCCAGGTTAGAGCCGAGCTACGCGCAGGCGTCCAGACATGGTGCCGCCGTTTGCACGAAAAAGAAACGAGCGAGTGCACGAGCGGAGCCAAAGAGCATGCTAAACAGCTCGAAATGCCGGGCTTCGTAGACCTTCATTGCCATTGGATTGCGGGCATCGACGACGGCGCGCGCACACCCGAAGAGAGCCTGGCAATGCTTTGCGGTCTGAAGGCGATCGGTTACGAGCGGGTCGTCGCGACGCCGCATATGCGGCCGGGCATGTTCGACAACGACCGCGCGATGCTCTCGAGCGCGTTCGAAGCGATGAAGCCGCACCTCGAAAAGTCGAACGACGCAATTCCGGAGATCGGTTTGGCGAGTGAGCATTATTTCGATGACGTCGTGTTTCGTCGATTGACCACCGGACAAGCATTGCCGTATCCGGGCGGAAAAGCGGCGCTCGTGGAATTGCCGACGCAGACATTTCCGGCGCGCGTTCATGAGCGGCTGCTCGACGTAAAACGCGCCGGGCTCATCGTGGTGCTCGCGCATCCGGAGCGTTATCGGCCGGTTTGGGAGGACGTGACGGTGCTGGAGCCGCTTCTCGACGTGGGCGTGTGCCTGCAGCTCGACATCTGCGCGCTGGTCGGAAAATACGGCAAAAAAGCGCAAGAAACTGCGGAAATGTTGGTCGAAGAAGAGGCTTACGAAATCGGTTCGAGCGACGCACACAAACCGGCCGACGTGGACGTCGTCGAAAAAGCGATCGCGCGTTTGAAGCAGCTGGTCGGTGATGAAGAAACGCTACGACTTCTTTCCACCGCGCCGCGGGCGTTGCTGTCATGACCTCGCTCCTCGCAGAATCGCTCGCTTCAAAAATCACCTCACGTGATGCATCGGTGGTCGTGGTCGGCCTTGGTTACATCGGCTTGCCACTGCTCGTCGATTTGGAGCGCGCCGGATTTCGCGCACGCGGCTTCGATGTCGATCACGCGCGTATCGCGAGCATCACCAGCGGAAAGAAAATCATCGAGGGCGTCGACGCCGAAAAATTGAGCGAGCTCGTCAAACACCGAAAAATCAAGCTCGATCATGATCCACGCGTTTTGAGTGGTGCCGACATCGTCGTGCTTTGCGTGCCCACGCCGTTCGTTCAATCCAGCGGCGAATCGGGCGAGCCCGACATGCATTTTTTGTGGAGCGCGGTCACCGACGTCATCGCGCACGCGCACTCGGGAATGCTCGTCGTGCTCGAGTCGACGTCGTACCCGGGCACGACCCGCGAGATCGCCGCGCGATTTTCGGAGGCCGGATTTTCAGTCGGCGAGACGATGTTCGTCGCGTGCTCACCCGAGCGCATCGATCCCGGCAATCGTGATTTTCGCATCGCTAACACCACGCGCGTGGTGGGCGGCATCACGCCCGCGTGCACGAAGATGGTACATGTATTCTACAAGCAAATTGTCGCGCAGGTAAAAGTTGTTACCGATGCCGACACCGCCGAGGTCGTGAAGCTCCTCGAAAACACATTTCGTGCGGTCAACGTCGGCCTGGTGAACGAGCTCGCGGTCGCGTGCAAAAAAATGGGCGTCGACATTTGGGAGGTCGTGGACGCAGCCAGCACCAAACCGTTCGGCTTCATGAAATTTTCGCCGGGTCCCGGCGTCGGTGGTCCGTGCGTACCGGTTGCGCCGCGCGCAATGGCCTGGAAAATGGGCCAATTCGGCGACTCCCCGCATTTCTTGGGACTCGCCACGACCGCGAATCAGAAAATGCCGGCGCACGTTGCGCGGTTGGTCGAGGACGCGCTCGCCGACGAAAAAATCGCTTTGGAAGGCGCCCACATTTTGATCGCTGGCGTGGCCTACAAACCGGACGTCGCCGATCTGCGCGGCTCCCCGGCCCTCGAGCTCGTCGACATTTTCACGTCGCGAAAATCACGTGTATCTTACATAGATTCACACGTGCCCTCGTTTCGTCACGCGAACCGCACCTTCGAATCGATCAACGTCAGCACCAACCTCGCCGACTTCGACGCCGTCGTTTTGGTTACCGCCCACACCGACCTCGACGTCGCGCGGCTCGTTCGCGAAGCGACGCTCGTCATCGACACGCGCAACGCCACGTGCCCATTCCTCGGACACGCCAAGGCTCGCGTGGTCCGACTTTGATGCCGCGCTTGTGATAGAAGGAGCGTCGAAATGGCAGGCCTGACGCAGCCGCAGCCCGGCTTTTTGCGGCGAAATGTGAACAAGCTGATCGCGTCGGCGATCATCACCGCGTGCCTTTTGTGGGGCCTTCACAAAAGCGGTCTGAAGATGCTGCCAGACAAGAGCAACTTCGCCGGCATCAATTGGTGGTGTGTACCGGGCTATGCGCTCACGCTCGTGGTCGTTCATTATTTTCGTGCGGTGCGTTGGCGCTACTTGCTGGCCGGCATCGCCACGGTTCCGCGTAAACGGCTCATCACGGTCTCGTGGGTGAGCTTTGCAGCGATTTTGCTGATGCCGTTTCGTTTGGGCGAGTTCGTTCGTCCGCTTTTGATTCGGCAAAAGGGCAAGCTCACGATGAGCGCCGCAACGGGCACCGTCGTCGTCGAGCGCGTCGTGGATGGTCTGTATTTGAGCCTGATTTTGGCGATCGCGCTGTTCCTCGTGCCGACCGTGCATCCGCTTCCGGAAAAAGTCGTCGGGCTCGACATCTCGGTGGCTCAAGTGCGCGGCTACGGCTACTTCATGCTGCTCGCGTTCAGCGGCGTCTTCATCACGATCGGCGTCTATTACTTCGCGCGCAAATGGGCGCACAAGATGACGCTCCTCGTCTTCGGCGTCGTCAGCAAGCCCCTCGGTGAGAAGCTGGCGAGCATCGCCGAGAGCTTGGCCGACGGGCTCCACATTTTCAGTCGCGGCGGCGACGCCTGGGGATTTTTCCTCGAGACCACCGCGTACTGGCTCATGAACCTGCTCGGCATGTGGCTGCTCGCGTGGGGCTGTCACATCACACACGCGGACGGCTCCGGCATCGGCTTCGGCGAGGCGTGCGCGCTGATGGGCATGCTCGGCATCACGATCGTGCTGCCCGGCCCGCCCGGAATGCTCGGCGTGTTTCAGGCCGGAATTTACTGCGGAATGGCGATGTACTTTCCCACGAGCATCATCACTGGCCCAGGCGCGGCTTACGTATTTTTGCTGTACGTCACGCAGGTCACTTTCCAAATTTGCGCAGCGCTCTTCGCGATGGCCATCGATCCAGCCGCAGTGCGTAGGCTCCGCGATCACGAGATCGACCCGCCGCAAGACCCGAAAAATCAGCAAACCAGCGAAAACTTGGCCGCGTCGGACGCCTGACGTTAACCGTTGTCGGGTGCGATCCCGATTCACGCTCGCTCTCCTCGTTGCGGGTGCCCTTGCGCTGGTTCCGACGGCGCTCATCACGCGCGACGCTGACGCGAAGGCTGCTTACGAATCGCCTTACAGCTACGCGCAGACGTGGAACGCGACACTCCGTTTGATCGTCGTCGACATGGCCTACAAGGTCACGGAGAAGGACAACGGCAGCGGCTACATTTTGTTCGAGTACAAATCAGTGGAATCGGGCGGCAAGGTTACGCCAGGTTCGATCGAGTTGATTCGCTCGGCCGACGGCGATCCCATTCACGTGATCGCGCAGCTGCCGGCGATGCCGCGCTACCACGAGCAAGTGCTTCTCGATGCGCTCGCACGAAAGCTTCGCGACGAATACGGTGAGCCGATCGTCATCAAACACCGCGCGCCGGTCGAAGACGCTGGCGCTGGTGATGACGCCGAGCCCTGATTTCGCACCAAGCTCGAAAATAGGAAATCGGCTCGAATTTAGCTGGTTTCAGCTGCCCGCGAGAAGCGAGTCGCTGCCACTGCCGACCGCCGACGTGGGCGCCGGATTCATCGTATTGATGTGGCTGCTGGGGCCGGTGCCGGTTCCAGTACCGCTTCCATTCGAGCTGTCCGCTGCGCCTGGATCCGAGCAGCAACGAAATCCGATTTGATAGAACGAGAAATCTTCCGCATGCGCGACAGTGGAAGGACGACAGCGCGTTTTGACCGGACCCCAGTAACCGCCCTTGAGCGCGCTCTTGTATGGCTTGCCGCTTTCGTTGACGACCCACTCGTCGACGTTGCCCGTCATGTCGTGCACGCCGAACGGGCTCACGCACGCGTCACGGGATCCGCTGGGCTCGCCTTGCCAAAGTCGATCGGCTTCGGCTTGGCGCGTCGATGCATTGGCGAGCGCCTTCTCGTCGACGTCCGGATGCGGCTTGTCGATGTTGCAGGCCTCGCTCGAGCGCGCATAGCCGTACGGATACGGAAGTCGCTCTTCGCCTTCGCACGCAAGCGTCCACTCGCTTTCGGTGCAGAGGCGTTTGCCTTCGCCCGAGCACGTCGCGCGCGCTTCGTACCAAGTCTTCATGACGACCGGGTCGGCGCCCACGCGATTCGGGTACTCGAACTTATCCATGCAAACGTGCTTCTTCACCGTCTTGGTGAGGCACTCGCTGGTCGGCGCAAATTCCGCGCAGCGCATCTTCGTGTCCGGATCGAGCCAGCGCAGGCATTTTTGCTCCACCCACGGGCAGTAGTCGCCTTCGACGTCGACCATCCCGGCCGGGCAGCTCGAACGCGTTTCACCGGTCGCCGTTTCCAGCGGATTTCCCGGCGTTGCGGAAAGCTTG
>JBDTFL010000247.1:0-2639 GCA_039937955.1 Polyangiaceae bacterium
GGTGAGCTTCTCGTCCGAAGGGAGCGATGAAATTTCGCGTGGCAACGCCGGCAATGTGCCGCCGTAAATCTCCACCATCCTCACCGCGAGCTCGGTGTGACGAAGCTCGTCGATGCAGACGCGATGACATACCGCGACTAGATCCACCGGCGCACCGGCCGCGATGAAGTCGAACGAAAGCGTGGAAAAACCGGTGATCGAGCGATACTCGGTCGGGATGCGCTCCGCCCAAATGCGCGCGAGCTCCGCACGAACGTCCGGATCCAAACGCGACGCATGCGACTCCTCCCAAGGCACCGGCCGATGAAAACCTTTCATCAGGCGCGCGTACTCGGCACGCAGCGGCGTTTCCGAAATCCACGCTGCTGCGTCTGCCGGAAAATAATCGAAGAGCTCGGGCTCGGTGCGCGATGACGCCGTGCTAGACGCGGGCACGCGCTGCTCCGGAAAATCCGCGCGTCGGCATTTGCGGTGGGGTACCGGGCGGCGTGCGCGGACGCACGGCGCTGTCGGGAGGTGCCGGCGTTCCCGCGTCGTTGATCGATGCATACGCGTCGGGCGCGGTGGCGGTGGGCGTGGGCGGCACGTCGCTTCCGCCGGTTGCAATCGGGAGGGGCGCGTCGGGATTTGCGGGCGGCGGCGGGCTCTCTGCGCATGCAAGGAGCGCCGCCGGCGTAATCATCGCAGCGCCGATGATCACGGACCGTACGACGTCGTTGAAGGGTGACCGGCCGCTGAAGGACATGGGTCCGAGATTACACTTTTGGTTCCTTTTTTGACCGACGCAAATCGCGACCCGTACCCTTTGTTCTTGGAGCCCATTGGCTTCGCAGGCGGAGGCCTTCATGAGCGTCATTCTCTCGCGCAAACAACATCGGCAGGCATTTCGTCGGGGCGTCCTCCTTTCGTGTCAGGTCGTGCGCGAGCATGATTTCAAACGCGTCGCGTATCTCGGTTTGGATTTGTCGACCGAAGGCATGATGGTCGCTACCACCGATCGCGTGCTCACCGGCGAAGAGCTCATCGTCACGTTTCGCGCTCCGTTCGGACGACGCTGGTTCGATGCGCAAGCGACCGTCGCGCGCGTGATTCATGGACGACGACCCGGCGACAGCGGGCGTGCTCTCGGACTTCAATTTCACGGTCACGATGCGGCGTGGAAAAATGAGCTGTTCGGTCACCTGCGCGGACTGCCCGCACGTGGCCCCACCCGCCCGATGATTTGATCCGCGCTCAGCTTTTGTGAGACGAGTCGTCCAGACTCCTTGCCCACCGACGAACAAAATGACGATTCATTGTCGACCGGCGATCGTCGGCTCGCGCTTCTCTTGGGAGTCCCGAGCTTCGCGCTCGCCTTGTGTCTCGGCGTGCTGTCGACGTATCTGCCCGTGCTCGCGCGACGCTTCACGTCGTCGACGGCGATCATCGGTCTGCTCGTCGGAGGCGAAGGGCTCATCGCCGTGCTGCTTCCGATTTGGGTAGGCCGCTATTCGGATCGCACCGAGACGCGCCTCGGTCGTCGTCTTCCGTTCTTGCTCGCGACCGCACCCGTCGCGGCGATTGCGCTCGGTCTGCTGCCGTTCGCGCCGTCGCTGCTGGTGATGGCGGTCGAGGTGCTCGTCTTCTACATCGCGTATTTCACCTATTTTTCCCCGTATCGCGCGCTTTATCCGGATTTGATTTCCGACGAAGCTAGCGGTCGCGCACAAGGAATCCAAGGTGTCTTCACGGGCGCGGGCCTCGGTTGCGCATTGGTCGGCGGCGGATTTTTGCTCGAGCTCTGGCGACCACTTCCTTACTTGCTGGCGAGCACCGCGCTGCTCGTTGCGACCGGTGTCGTCACCCTGGGTCTCGAAAAGAGATCGACACGCCGAAGCCTCACCGGCAGTGGCACCACCACGTCTCCATTCTCGGAGCTCATCGCGCTCTTGCGCAAACAGCGCGAGATCGCGTTCTTCGTGATCGGCAACGCGCTGCTCACACTCGGCTTGAGCGGCCTCAAAAGCTTCGTCGTTCTGTGGCTCACCGAAGGGCTCGGCAAGAGCATGACGTTCACCTCGATCGCGATGATCGTGGTCGCCGTAGGAACCGTCGTCGGTGCGCTCGCCTCGGGAAAATTAGGCGATCGTTACGGTGCGGGCCGGGTGCTCTGCATTTCTCTTTTCGTGTTCGGAGGCGGTCTTGCGGTCGGAACGTTCTCGACCAACGTCGTGATTCTCGGCGCTGCATTTCCGATCATCGCGTTGTGCGGGGGCGCGGCGGTCGCGCTTCCGTACGCGCTGTTGATGCAACTCGCGCCCGCGCAGAAACACGGAATCGTCGCTGGCCTCTTCGATGCGAGCAGCGGCATCGGCACTCTGCTCGGCCCAGCGCTCACCGGACTCTCGATCGATCTGCTTCGTTCCTTTTTTCCCGCGAGCCACGGTTACTCCGCGATGTGGCCGGTTCTCTCCATCGCGGTTCTCGGGAGCGCGGCGATCATCCGCTACGCGCGCTTGAGCGATCCGAAACCCCATTCGAGAAAAATAGGTCGCGTGCGCATCCGCTGAGTGCCAAAGACCGTGCATGTCTGTGATCACGCGCCGTCAGCTTTTGCGGTTCATCGGCTCGAGCGCCGGCAACGTCGCCGCGATTCGCGC
>JBDTFL010000248.1:0-4096 GCA_039937955.1 Polyangiaceae bacterium
GTCGCGCGTGCAAGCGCTGGCCGCACGCGACGCCATCGTTTTGATCTGCGGACGCTACGAAGGCTTCGACGAACGCATTCGCTCATACGTCGACGAAGAAATCTCACTCGGTGATTTCGTGATGACCGGCGGTGAGGTCGCAGCGATGGCGGTCGTCGATGCATGCGTTCGACTGTTGCCCGGCGTGCTCGGCAACGAAGAGTCGACCAAAGAAGAATCGCATGCGCCCGAAATCGGATTGCTCGAATATCCGCACTACACGCGGCCCGCAGAATTTCGCGATGTGAAAGTTCCGGAGGTTCTCACGCGTGGAAATCACGCGGAAATTGCCCGGTGGCGTCGATCGCAAGCCGAAGAGCGGACCGCGCAACGCCGCCCCGATCTCTACGAAAAATACTCTGCGCGTCAGGCCAGCCAGCTTGACGAGCCGGGCGACGAAAAGGACGAGAAGAAGGCGCGAGTCCACAAATGAGGCGCGTCGCCGTGGCGCTCGTCCATTTTCCGATCGTCGACTCCGCCGGAAAAGTCGTCACGACCGCCATCACCAATCTCGACGTGCACGATCTCTCGCGCAGCTGCAAAACGTACGGCGCCAGCGACTACTTCATCGTGCATCCAGTTGCTGCGCAACGAGAGCTCGTCGCACGCATTTGCGATCACTGGGAAAACGGATCAAGCGGCAAACGCATACCCGCACGCAAGGTCGCATTGGCGCTCGTGCGCATCGTGACGTCACTCGACGAGGCGATCGAAAAGCTCGGCGGCCGCGAAAATGTCGAAGTCTGGGTGACGGCCGCACGTGATGTTGCGCCACCCATCACACTGAAGGTGGCTCGCGAGCGCGTGCATTCGGACGGGAAAAACGTGCTGATCGTGTTCGGTACGGGTTGGGGCTTGGCACCTGAGGTCATTGCGATGGCCGACACCGTTCTCGAGCCAGTGCGCGCCGAAGTGAATGCAGAATACAATCACCTGAGCGTGCGCTCGGCGTGCGCAATCATTTTGGATCGCCTCTTCGGCGCGCCTTGAACCTGTACGCCTGCGCGTAGTCGGCTCACGCTCAATCAGCGGCTTCGATCAGCGGCGGATCGACAACGAGACCGCCCGGCTTGGCCGCTTGCGCTTCAATCATCACGATGCGCGCTGGCCCATTCGCTTTCGCATGCACCGCACGCAGACGTTTTGGCTCGAGGCCAGCCTCGCGAAATAGCGCCAAAATACCGGTCAAATTATGTGCAGGGTACACGAAACATGCGCGACCTCGGCGACCGAGCAAAAGACGCGCGGCCGCAATGAAATGCGAAAGCTCTCCCTGACGCGCCTTCGCACGACGAGCCTCCGGCGGCGGTCGACCCGCACCGAGCGGAACATAGGGCGGATTACACACGACGAGATCGGACGCGCCGCGATGCGTTTCGGCGGCTTCCATCACGTCGCTTTCGATCAAACGCGACTGTTCCGCGATTTGATTTTCGTCGAGATTTTTCGTGCAGAATCGCGACGCTTCATCGTCGATTTCCACGAACGTGACATGCGCCGCCGTTCCAGCGCGCAGCATCGCGATGCCGACCGCGCCCGACCCCGCACCGAGATCGAAGACAGCCCGCGCGATTTTTTTCTGACCGGCAAAGCCAGCGAGATGGAGCGCGTCTACGTTCGCGCGATACCCCGCGCCGCGCGCCGGCTGGTGGAGCAGCCGAGCTACGCGCAGGCGTCCAGGGTCCATCGCTCAGAAACGCCTTATTTTTGTGAAGGACGACGACCGCGGAATGAAAGTGCGGTGACGGCGCCGGCGTAAACTTGAACCGTGTACGTGCCGAGCAACGTCGTCGCGCCGTTCACTTTACCGACCGCCGAAACGCGAATCGGCGTGCCGGTCGCGAGGTTGAGGGCGCCGAATAAACCAAGATTGCTGGTGCCGAGGCCACCGGGTCCGCGCGATTGGTCGGGCGTGGGGTCCGATTCGTTGGTGTTGAAGTAGAAGAGCGGACCGTCGTGTGCCGCGTCGGTGTCGACGGTGGCGCCGGAGATGCGAACGTCTCCGCAGTCGTGAACTTCACCGGCGATGACGCCTTTGTCGGGAGCCACGGTGAGACCGCCCGCAGCTGAGGCGACGGTGTTGACGTCGGTGGCTGCAACGCTCGACGCGTCGTACTCCGCGAACGTGCCGGATGCGGGAAAACCCGTAATTGCCGTGCCGGGAACCGGCGATGTCGTGACCGTGGCGGTATCTGCAATATACACGTTGTAGTCGTAGAGGTCTGACCACTGACCGCTCTGCGTGGCGTCGCTCGTCTTGATGATGAGGGGTGTTTCGGTGGGAACGTTCGCGATGAAATACGTGCGCAGCTTGCAGCCGTCTTGCGGGCATTTCGTCGACCACGTGGGCAGCGGCATTTGCGGCGGATCAGCGGTGTCGACGCCGCTCGTCGTGTACGAGCCGACGAGCGAGCCGAGCGCGCCTTGCGCGCCCTCGTTGTAGACCTCGACCTTCACGCCTTGCGAGTCGTTGCCGCTCGCGAACAGTTTCACGTAGCCGGTGAGCGTAACCATCTGGCTTGCGCCCGCGGTTGGCGGCGTCGCCAGGCAACCGACGTCCACCGTTGCGTCGTTCGACGAGAAGTAATGGAGACCGGTGCCGCGCGTGACCTCTTGCGTGGGCGACTGCACATACGTGCAACATGCATCGATCGGCCGTGACGTGGTGCACGTGCTTCCGTTGGCGGGTGTGCACGTGCTGCAAAAGTCGCTGTCCGCTGGAGCGGCGCCTCCGCATTGCGCGCCAGCGTCGCCGGACACGACTGCGTTTTTGGAGCTGCACGCGAGAAGAACGCAGGAAGCTCCGAGAAGAAGACCAAGAAAGCGGGACGCAGTTCGAAGGGCCATAGGCCGGATTCTTCGCACAAAAACCAGTCATTTGCCCGGGAAAAAACGCTATAAATCATGACGCACGCCGAGCCCGAAGGTCGCGCAGTCCGT
The DNA here is from genome assembly GCA_039937955.1 of Polyangiaceae bacterium. Lineage (GTDB taxonomy): Bacteria > Myxococcota_A > Polyangia > Polyangiales > Polyangiaceae > JAICXU01. Next base: position 2,980 of record JBDTFL010000248.1, read on the forward strand.
TTTCTGCGGTAGGGTTCAATCGCAGTGCGTCAACGAATCTTGGACAAGGCGCGAGCGCTCGGCTTCGACGCCGTCGGAATTGCGCGCGCCGACGAGCCAATCGATCGTGATTTCGAGCGCTATAAGAAATTCGTCGATCAAGGCATGCACGGCGAGATGGCGTGGCTCGCGCGAAACGCCGAGGTTCGTCGCGATCTGGCCAACGACGGGATTTTATTTGGCGCGAAAAGCGTCATCTGTTTGGCGCGTCGGTACCAACGCAGCGCCGCCGCCGAAGCGAGCGACCCTCCGACCGCGAAGTTGATTGCTCGCTACGCGCGCGGTCGCGACTATCACAACGTGGTGCGCCGAAAGCTCCGCAAGCTCGCTGCGTTCGTTCGTACGCTCGGCGACGGCGTCGAGGCACGTCCAATGTGTGACGATGCACCCGTGCTCGAGCGCGCATGGGCCGCGAAGTCCGGACTCGGATTCGTCGGGAAAAATGGGCTGATCATCGTTCCTGGCGGCGGCTCTTTCGTCTTGCTCGGCGAGGTTGCAACGACCCTCGATCTCGCGCCCGACGAGCCCATGAATGAAAGATGCGGCAGCTGTACGCGATGTCTCGACGCATGTCCGACGAACGCCTTCGTCGCGCCTTTCGTTTTGGATCCGCGCTCGTGCATCGCGTATCTCACCATCGAAAAGCGCGGGGACATCGACGAGCCACTGCGCGAGAAAATCGGCGACCACTTGTTCGGCTGCGACGACTGCCAAACGGTGTGTCCCTTCAACGCATCGGCGCGCGCCCGCGATGAAAACGCCACCCGTGCGTTCGAGCCTCTCGATCGATGGAATGAGATGACCCTCATCGACCTCTTGGACCCCGCAAAAAGCGACGCCGTCGTCCAAGCCAGCCCGGTCAAACGAGCAACACCCGAAGGCCTCGCGCGCAACGCCGCGATCGTGCTCGGCAATTCCGCCCGACGCGAGGGCGCTTCAGCTTCCAAAAAAGCACTCACCAAAAAAGCTTTAGAGGACGCGGGCAGCGGTCACCCGTCGGCGGTCGTTCGCGACGCTGCGGGATGGGCGGCGCGCCAGGTCGGGACGTGATAGACAAGAGTGGGAAACATCTATGCAC
>JBDTFL010000249.1:0-2888 GCA_039937955.1 Polyangiaceae bacterium
GGATCATGAGCGTGGGCGTGCCGTCGACCAGCGAGATCACCGCATATTTCGCGAAGATCACGCGAACGCGAATGCGCGAGAATTTCGCGAAGATGACGCCCGTGATGAGCGCGGTCGACAAGATGCCGGTGATGCTTTCGGCGGTGACGAGCAAGTGCGCGGTCATGTTGGTCGGATACAAAGTTCCGTAGCCGATGGTGCCGAGCGTTTCGACGCTGAAGAAAAATGCACGCGAAAATTCGGATTGCAATGCCGACGTGCCGTCGACGCCCTTGCACAAATAGTAACCGAGCGCGAAGAGCAGATTTTGCAGAAGCAAAAACACGACGATGAGCCCGATGGTCCAACGCCACGGCCGCGCGAGCAGCTTCAAGTAGAGATCGTCAAATCGCGGCCTACGATCGAGCCCGAGAATTTCGAACGACTTCGTTCGACTCATCATCTTCATCCGCCGCTGCGGTGTGGCCGGCTCTTTCGTGGTCGGGCCGGGCGCTTGGATTAGCTGATCTGCCATAGCTTAGATTTGTATCACGTTGTCCCACCTTTTAATTGCGGCACTTGACGCGTGATACATCGGTGTTATGTATCACGTCGTGACACAAGAACTGCCTCGTGACTCGTCGCGATCCTCGCGCAAAGAAGAACAGCCCGCAAACGCGAGCTCACATTCGGAGCGCAAGAGCGACGAGAGCAAAGAAAAAGACGAAGAGAAAAAAGAGCGTGTGCTCCATACGCGGGTGCCGGCAGTGCTCGAGCAAGAGCTCAAACGCTTCGCCGACAATTTGCGCGTACCTGTCTCCAACCTGGTGCGCACCATTTTGGAGGACGCGCTCGAGGTCGCAGATCATGCGACCGAGAACGTCGAGGGCCGCTTGAAAAAAGCAGCCGGCGCGCTCGAGAAAGAGCGGCAGAGGCTACGGAAAAAAGTTTTGTTCGATCCGCTCAAAGACGTCTTTGCGTTTCAATCCGTCACACTCGCGCAGGGTGCAAGTTGCGCAAAATGCCGACGCGACATGCCCGCAGGAACCAGCGCCCACATGGGCCTCACCGATCCGCAGCCCGGGAAAAACCGCGCAGCGCGCATCTTCGTTTGCGACACCTGTTTACCAAAGGGATGACCATCATGACCAACATCGAAGCCACTGAAGTCACTGGAACCATCGAGGAAGCAACCACCTCCAAAGAAGACGGCGTCGTCGAAACCGTCCTTGAGCTCGGATTTGCTTGGGCCGCTTATGGTTTGAAGATCGCCACGACCGCGGTCGAGCAAGCCGCACGCGTGCTTGGCATCACCGCCAAGCAGCTCGACAAGCTCGCCGACGATTTCGCGACGAAATCGGGCATCGCCGCAAAAGAAGTCGCCACGAAGTAAGCGGCTGACCCTACCCTCCCCGGCATGCGGATTTCGTCGCGCATGCTTCGGGGAGGATTTTTTTTGAGCGCTGCTCTCGCTGCGGGGGTTGCGCACGGTGATGCTTCGCAGGCGCGCGTCGATCGCATCTCACCACCAGCTCAGAATTTTTTTTCGAAGCGCGCGATCGTAGAAAAAATTCCGATCGAAGCGCACGCCGACGTTCCGGATGCCGCAGTACGCGCTGGCGCCGAGCGCCTCTCGCGGATGCTCGCGCACGCGCCGCGCATCGCCGCGAACTTGCGGGCTCGCTCACTCGAGGTCGAAATCGCCGGCAAATCCCAGCTGATTTCCGATCTACCGCCGTTTCACGAATTACGCGGAACGATTTTTCACGGACGCGATTTCGACGACGACACGCGCGGCGCGGGTCATCTTTGGTTGAAATACGTCTCGTGCGCGGAAGGAAATCTTCTCGGCTACACGAACGACCTTCGGTACCAACATGACATCTGCGTGCACGAGATTGCCCACGCCGTGATGTGGCTCGGCATGTCGCCGCAAGCCCGCGCGCGCATCTACACGGTGTTCGGAAAGTTCAAAAGCCGTTGGGCGGGCGTTTATGCGGCGACCGACATGGCCGAATATTTCGCCGAGCTGTCGATGTGGTACTTCGGCTCGTCGAGCGGACAGGCGCCCGTCTACGACGCCAAGCCCGGACCGCAGTGGCTCGCGAAATACGATCCGGACGGCTACGCAGCATTGGATGCAGTCTACACGGATCGCGATGATCCAGGCTCGTGCCCGATCGTCACACTAGCGCCGCAGCCCGCGCAATCGGAAGGCCAGACGCGCTCGATCGAGGGAAAATTGCCGGTAACGCTAACGTTGCACAACGGCACGACGCGCACGCTCGTCACCTATTGGCTCGACTACGCGGGCACGCGGCAATCGCGCGAGATGTTCGCGCCGGGCACCGACAAAACATTTTACAGCTGGGCAACGCACGCGTGGGTCGTCGCTGAGCCCGACGAAAAAGCGCACGCCGTTTACGTGCTACCCGCCACCGACACCGAAGCCACGGTGCAACCGTGAACGTCGCCACGTGGAGCCGCATTCAATTCGGTTTCACGCTCACGTATCACTACTTGTTCCCGCAGCTCACGATGGGCCTCGCGCTGATCATCGTGATCCTCAAAGCGGTCGCATTGCGCACTGGCGACAAAGACTACGACGAGACAGCGCGGTTCTGGGCGCGCATCTTCGGGATCAATTTCCTGGTGGGCGTCGTCACCGGCATCCCGATGGAGTTTCAATTCGGCACCAACTGGGCGCGCTTCAGCAACTACGCGGGTGGCGTCATCGGCATGACCCTCGCGCTCGAAGGCATGTTCGCGTTCTTCGCGGAGTCGGCATTTTTAGGGCTATTTCTCTTCCGCGAAAAACAGCTCGGACCGAAAAAGCATTTTCTGGCGGCGTGTATGCTGTGCGCGGGCTCGTGGACGAGCGGTTACTTCATCATCGTCACCAACGCGTT
>JBDTFL010000250.1:0-4317 GCA_039937955.1 Polyangiaceae bacterium
TAGCCCTCGGGCGCGTCGACTTTTTGTGCGGCCTCGAGCAGCGAGGTGCCGATGGGAACGTCGATCTCGGCAAAGCCTTTGAACGTGATTTTGGGCATTGGGATTTTTGGTTGGGGTCGCTGAGCGCAGGACGCCGAATCAACGCGCGTGCGCTGCTTCGATTCCTTTTGCCCCCTCGACCGATTTTTCGACTTCGTTGAGATTTTTCCCGCCGATCGCTTTGGCGATCGCGCGGTTCATGCGGCGGCCTGCAAAATCTTTCGTCGCGTGGTCGAGCGCTTCGATCGCCGCGTGAATTTTCGACGGATCGTCGCTGGCGATTGAGGCTTCGAGCGCGGTCATGGCAGCGTCGATCGCGGCGCGCTCTTTCTCTTCCAAAAGATCCGAATCGGCGGCGACGGATTTCCTGGTCGCACCGAGCATGCGGTGCGCGTCGACGCGATTCTCCGCCAAGCGTCGTTTGAGCAAATCTTCTTCGCCGTACTCGAGCGCGTCCATAAGCATCTTTTCGACGGCAGAGTCGTCGAGCCCGTACGACGGTTTCACGCTCACCGTCTGCTCGATGCCGGTCGTCTCTTCTTTGGCGTGTACATTCAGTAGACCATCAGCATCTACGTCGAACGTGATTTCAAGCTTTGCCATGCCAGCCTGCATGGGCGGAATTCCTTTGAGTATAAATTGCGCCAAGCTCCGACAGTCGGCGGCAAGCTCCCGCTCTCCTTGAACGACGTGCACCACGAAGCCGGTCTGGTCGTCTTCTTGGGTGGTGTACGTGGCACGTGCCGACGTGGGGATGGTCGTGTTGCGCGGCAAAATTTTGTCGACCACGCCACCACCGACCTCGACGCCGAGGGATAGCGCGAGCACGTCAAGGAGCAGTACTTCGTCCTCTCGGCCTACACCGGCGAGAAGATCGGCTTGTACCGCAGCTCCGAGCGCGACGACTTTGTCGGGATCGATGTCGGCCAGTGGCTCGCGCCCGAACATCTTCGCGACGTACGCGCGCACCGCTGGCACGCGTGTGGAGCCGCCGACCAAGATGACGCCGTCGAGATCGGCGGGTTTCACTTCCGCGTCTTTCATTGCTCGCCGACATGCAACGCCGGTGCGCTCGAGCAGCGGTGAAATCATTTTGTCGAATTGCGCGCGCGTGAGCGTGACCTGCCGAGCGTTCTCGTCCGCAAACGCATTCACAGCCAAATTCACGACCAATTCGTCCGTCGTGGTGAGCTCGTGCTTTGCTGCGCGGGCTTGAACGAGGAGCAAGCGCGCCAACGCCGGTTTTGGATCTTTTTCGCCGAGCTCGCTCAGCCAGTTTTCGGCAATCGCGCGATCCATGTCGTCGCCGCCGAGCGCGCTGTCGCCGCCGGTGGACTTCACTTGGAACACGCCGTCCTCGAGCCTCAAGATCGTGACGTCGAACGTGCCGCCGCCCAAATCGTAGACCGCGAAAAGTCCGTTCTGTTTTTTCTCGAGACCGTACGCCAGCGCGGCAGCGGTGGGCTCGTTGAGCAAACGCAAAACGTTGAGCCCCGCGAGCCTGCCGGCGTCTTTCGTCGCTTGGCGTTGCGCGTCGTCGAAGTAAGCGGGCACCGTAATCACCGCACCGCCTACTGTTCGTAATTCGTCTTCCGCGAGATGTTTGAGCGCCCTCAAAATTTCGGCGCTCACCTCGACTGGCGTGACGACGCGATCGCCGCCAGGGCCCGCTACGCGAAATCGAACTGTATTTGCAGTGCTTTCATCGTCGCGTGCAACGAAGTCGTAAGGGCCCATCTTGCGCGTTTCGGGGTCGTCGGCTCCGCGACCCATGAAGCGCTTTACGCTCACGATGGTGTCAGTGGGGTGCCCGAGCGCACGCGCTTGGCCGGCTGGTCCAACGAAAATTCCGGTTCGCGAATAGCTGACGATGCTGGGCTGAAGTGAAATGCCGTCGCAGTCTTCGATGACCTCGGGGCGTTCGTCTCGAACGAAGGCGACGAGCGAGTTGGTGGTGCCGAGGTCGATGCCGATCGGACGCGGCGCAGCTTTGGGATCGAAAATTTCGAAGAGCGTCATGTTCGGGTTTCTTTCTGATCGGCGGCCTTCGCGAGAGCCTCCGCGATGCCGTCTTCGATGACCGACACGTCCTCGAGCATGCGGCGATAGAAGCGAAGCTCACCGAGCTTGGGGAGTGCCTGAATCAGCACCGCTTTATCGGTTTGGACATGGCCGTCGGCAAACATCGCTGAAAGGGCTTGCTTTACCGCAGATTCGCGAGCCGTGGCGTCGTCTGCCAGCGACCGAATCTTCGCGAGGTCGTTCGAGTCACGTGCGTCGGAGAGTGTTTCGCGCATCTCCATCATGTCCATCAAGAACGCCTGATCGCTCTTCGGCTCGTTCGTCTCGCCGACCTTGATTCCCGCGACTGCAAACAGAGCCTCGGCGCGGCGGACCGGATCACGCACGATGCGCCAAGCTTCGTTCACCTGGCTCGCGCGTTCGATCGCTTCGCGGCGCGCGCTTGCGCCATCACTCGCGAATTTGTCGGGATGCAGAGCGACCGACAGCTCACGATGACGTTTTTCGACTGCACGCAGATCGAGATCGTAGCGCGCGTCGATGCCGAGAATTTCGAACGGGTTCACGACGACACGATCACGTTCTGTTTCGCCGAATTTTCGGGTGATCCGCTAAACGGTGAACGAGTGGCCGCAGCCGCAAGACGTCTTTTCGTTCGGGTTCACGAACTTGAAGCCTTGCTGCATGAGCGTGTGTTCCCACTCGAGCGTGGTGCCGTTCAAATAAATGAGACTCTTCGGGTCGACGACGACGCGAACGCCGAATGCGTCGATCACGCGATCTTTCGGACGCGGCGGACCGTCGTGAAATTCGATGACGTATGAAAAACCGGAGCAACCACCGCCACGAATTCCGACCCGCAGCGAGGCTTCGGGCGTACCGCGCTTGTCGAGCTGACGACGAATTGCCTTCGCCGCACCCTCGGAAACCGAGATCGACAATTCTTTCTTCGCGACCGGTTGCTCGGTCGGCGTCGAAGCCGTCGCCTGGTTGCTTTGGGATGTCACCGTTGCGCTCATTTTTGGCTCTATTTCGTGGCGACGCGCTTGGCTTCTTGCTTGGCGCGGAAGTCTTCGATGGCGCTCTTGATCGCGTCTTGCGCGAGCACCGAGCAGTGGATCTTCACCGGCGGCAAATTGAGCTCGTTGACGATGTCTTGGTTTTTGATCTTCGCGGCTTCCTCGATCGTCTTGCCTTTGAGCCACTCCGTGGCGAGCGACGAGCTTGCGATCGCCGAACCGCAACCGAACGTTTTGAATTTTGCGTCTTCGATCACGCCGCCGTCCGAGACCTTGATCTGAAGTCGCATGACGTCACCGCACGCCGGTGCGCCGACCAAACCGGTTCCGACGTTCGGATCGTTTTTGTCGAGCGTGCCGACGTTGCGGGGATTTTCTGCGTGGTCGATAACTTTTTCGCTGTAGGCCATTTTTAATTCCTCGGTGCTCGAAGCTTGAACTTTTTTCGGGAGGCGCAGGTCGGGGTACCCACCTGCTCCAGGACTAATGCGCTGACCACTGCACGCTTTTGAGATCGATTCCCTCTTTATGCATTTCATAGAGAGGTGACATGTTGCGGAGCGCGGTCGATTTTTCGATCACCAAGTTGGCGACGAAATCGACCTCTTCTTCGGTGGTGAATCGGCCGAGGCCGAAACGGATGCTCGAGTGTGCGAGCTCATCGCCGACGCCGAGCGCGCGAAGAACGTAACTCGGTTCCAAGCTGGCGCTGGTGCAGGCGGAACCGGAGCTGACGGCGACGTCTTTGATCGCCATCATCATGCCCTCGCCTTCGATGAACGCGAACGACAGATTCAGATTGCCCGGCAAGCGATGCTCGAGCGAGCCGTTCAAATAGACTTCGTCCAATCCCGCTTGGATTTTGCTCTGCAAACGATCGCGCAAACGGATCATGCGCGCGGCTTCTTCGAAGCGCTCTTTCATGCAGATTTCTGCGGCTTTTCCGAAACCGACGATCGCCGGAACGTTGAGCGTGCCCGAACGATTTCCGCGCTCGTGGCCGCCGCCGTCCATTTGTGCGACGAGACGAACGCGCGGCTTGGAGCGACGCACGTAAAGCGCGCCGACGCCTTTGGGCCCGTACATTTTGTGAGCGGTGATGCTGCAAAGATCGACGTTCATTTTCTGGACGTCGAAATCGATTTTGCCCGCACCTTGAACGGCGTCGGTGTGGAAGAGCACGCCGTGCTTGCGGGTGATCTTTCCGATCTCTTCGAGCGGCTGAACGGTGCCGATC
>JBDTFL010000251.1:0-6764 GCA_039937955.1 Polyangiaceae bacterium
GTTCGATCAAATCACCTGCGAGCTCCTCGAGCGTCGCGCGGGAGAGCGTGCGCTGAAGGTGCAGCGCTTCATTGCGACCACTCGAAATGATGAACGGCAGGTTCACCTCGGTCTCTTTGACGCCCGACAGATCGCATTTCGCTTTTTCGGCGGCGTCGCGCAAACGCTGCAGCGCCATGCGGTCTTGGCGAAGATCGATTCCGTTTTCTTCGCGGAAATTCTGGACAAGCCAATCGATGATGCGTGCGTCGACGTCCTCGCCGCCGAGGAACGTGTCACCGGCGGTAGCGATGACTTTAAACACGCCATTTTGGCCGATTTCGAGGATGGAAATGTCGAACGTACCGCCGCCGAAATCGTAAACCGCGACGGTTTTTTCGACGTTGCGACCGAAGCCGTACGAGAGTGCAGCAGCAGTGGGCTCGTTGATGATGCGGATGACGTCGAGGCCGGCGATCTCGCCCGCATCTTTCGTTGCTTGGCGTTGGTTGTCGTTGAAGTAAGCGGGGACGGTGATGACCGCTTTGCTCACCGACGTGCCGAGATGATCTTCGGCGATGACGCGCATCTCTTGAAGGATGAGCGCGCTCACTTCCGGAACGCTGAAATCTTTGTCACGCAACACGATGCGAACGTCGTGGTGAGGTCCTTCGATGATGCGGTAGCTCGACGTAGCCACCGCATTTTTTACCTGCGGCGACGTCCACTTTCGGCCGATGAGACGCTTCGCGGCGGAGACCGTGTTCTCGGCGTTGGTGATCGCTTGGCGCTTTGCGATGTGACCAACGAGCCGTTTTCCTGCTTCGGTTACCGCCACCATCGACGGCGTGGTTTTGTAACCGCCGCGATTCGGGATGACGACCGGCGTGCCATTGTCCACGAAAGCGACGCATGAGTTCGTCGTTCCGAGGTCGATGCCGATTACTTTCTCCATGCGAGTCTCGATCTCCGATGCGAAAAGAAGCTAGCGACCAGACTTGCGTCGCGTCTAGGACGTCCGCGCTCTCTCACGTCGCGCGCTTCAATAGATCCAAGATAGTATCATCGTCAGGCGAAATGCGCGCAGCAGCCTCGAGCTCTCGTCGGGCGTTTTTCTTCAACCCGGCGGCCAGATAGACGCTTCCGAGCGTCTTACGGAAGCGCGCGCTTTCGGGGTTCGCGTTTGCAGCACGCTGCGCAAATGTGGCGGCCTCGTGAAGGTCGCCGCCGCCTTGAACGATCGCTTTTGCAGCCGAATCCTGCACGTCGGAGTCGCCTACCAAGATCTTCGCGACGCGCGTCCACGAACGTGACGCCTCGACCCACTGGCCATTTTTCTCTTCGTAAGTGGCCTGTTTTCGGTACGCGTCGGCCAATGCTTGCGTCGCCCGCTCCGTTACGTCGCCCAGCTTTTTGGAGATCTCCGGGTCGTCGGGCAAAAAACTGAGCGCCGTTTTGTACGATGTGGCCGCCGACACGACGTCGTCGTCCGCGAGCGCGCTGTCTCCGGCCTCCATGTGTTTTCGCGCCTGCATCGTGCGCGCTTGCGTGAGGCGCTCTTCGAAGAGCCGTTTTAGTGCATCCGGGTCGCTCGACCTTTCGGGCGGCGCATCGGAGAGCTTTGGTTGCGAGGTCGGTGCATTGCTCACGGGTCCTGCCGGCGCCCTCGAGGAGCGTCCCAAGCGACGCGCGAGCAGCTCACGGCGTCCGCGCTCATCGAGCATCTTTGCCGCGGGGGCCGGCTGCGAAGAGGTCGGAGGCGCGACGGGCGAGCTCACCGGCAGTCTCACAGCTTGCATGTCGGAGAGAGATTCGATGCGACGCGCTTTTGCTCGCGCCCCCAAGTACGCGTCGTATTCCGGCCTGCGATCCTTCGAGGTGAGAACATCGTGCGCGAGCGTGATCCGCGCAAAAATCGCCTCCATTTTCGGTTTGTACGAGCCGAGCGATTTACGAAAAAAACGATCCGGATGCACGTGCGCTGCGAGCTCGAAATAAGCTCGTTTTATCGCCTTTTTGTCGGATTCGGGCGGGACGCCGAGCAGGTCGTAGTGCGTCGCTTTTTCGAGCTTCGCGAAGAGCTCGGTGACGAGTTGACGATTGGCGGCCTCGAGCTCGACGACCTCGTCCGCTGCAGGATCGACGATGGTGGAGATTTTGATTTTCCCGGTCGACAGCGCGATGTTCGGAATGCTCTCGAGCGGCAGTGGATTTGGCGCCTCGATTTTCTTCTCGTCGGACGGATCGACCGGAACCGAAACGACTCCGAGCTTCGCGAGCTTGTTGATCGAGTCGTGAACGTCCACCTCCGCGAGGCCGGTGGCCATTGCGATTTCGTGCTCGCTCGACGTGCCGTCGACGCGCGAGAGAACGAAGCCGTCCACGGGCGTCAAAGGCAACGTACGCATCGCTTCGGGAAGAAGCGGGCGAGGCATCTTCGGGACTCGTGCACGCGAGTCAGCCACGAAGCGAGACTACCACCTTCGGTGATGCTGCCTATTTTTCATCGTCGAAGCGCGGATGCATCCAAACCCAGCGATCAGGTAGCGCACGAATGCGTCGTGACAGCTCGTCGTTGATGCGCTCGGTCAGCACCTGCTCACCAACCGATCCGTGCGTGAGATCGCGCGTATCGATGGCAGTGACGGTGACGCCGAGCAAGCCGCTCGTTTTCGGCGCGGCCGTTACGACGACTACACGCGCCGCTGCACGCAATGCCAATCGAGCAGGTCCAATCGCCGTTCTAGCTATTTTTCCGAGGAATGGTGAATCGATCGAAGGAACGCGTGAATTCAAATCCATCACGGCGCCGAGCAGCTCGCCGCGTTTCAGAGCACGCATCATGTGAATTCCAGAGCTCGGCGCGCCGCGATAAATCGAGCGCACGCCATGACGACCACGCAACTGGTCGTAGACGCGCGTGAGGCGAGGGTCGTAGCTCTCGCGCGCAATGGTGGTCAGCGGAAAGCCGGCCATCACGATGCTGGCTGCGACCTGCTCCCACGGACCCAAATGAGCCGAAACGACCAGGACGCCGTGCGCGTCGCCTCGTGCTTCGTCCAAAATGCGTCGATCATTTTCGGTGATCTCGAGCGCTTCGAAATGACCCGAGGTCATCGCGTGCGCGGCATCACCGATGTCGCTACCCAAATTCCGAAACATCGCATCGATGATCGCGTTTCGTTTCGCATCATCGAGATCCGGAAATACGCGGCGCAGATTTTCGTCGGCGATTCGGTGCTCGTTACGAAGGATCAGACTGGCGAGCGCTCCGAGCGCGCGGCCGAACGCACGCAGCCACCAGCGCGGCGAAATCCCCACGAAAACAAGGCAAATGCGAACGAGTTGGACGATGATGAAATTCTTCGCGCGCTGAGGCGTGGTCCACCTTTGCCCGAGCCGTGCGTCGAGTGCGACGGCGTTTGCGTTCAAAGCGCGCCGCCATCGGGGCTGAGCGAAGCACGAATCACCTGATCTTGAATCTCCACCGCGCGATGCAAAAAATCCAGCGCGCGCTTTTTGGCGGCGTCGGCCTCGGTGGTTTTTCCGGCGTCGGTCAGACTTGCAGCACGTGCCTCTTCGATGATGCCGCCGACCTCGAGCAGGTGACCGTGAAAATACGTGTCGGCTTGCGCGTGCGTAGTTCCCTCTTTGACGTCGCGCGCTGCGCCGTCGATGTCGCCGTCGCGGAGACGAATTTCTGCGGTGCGCGCGTACGTGTCAGCCAGCACGTCTTCGACCTCGGGAATCGTTTTGTCGGGATGCGGACGCGCCGCTTTCGTGAGCTTTTCTAGGGAAATAATAGCCCCCTTGTCGTCATTGGAGGCTTCGCGCAAATTCGCATCGTGATGCAGCGAGCGCGCTTCGGAGAGGAACGCCATGACGTCCAAATCGATGGGCGTGCCGGCATCGACCGCCGGATGCGCCGGAACGACGTCGGTCCTCGAGCACGCGCCTTGCGCGAAAATGCTCGATACGGCGAGCACGAAAACGAGGGCGAGCTTTCTCATTTCACGCCCCACTGCGCATACATGTTCTCGCGGAGATCGTCGGACCGTGCCATCGCGATGCGATCGATGCGCGCGCTGGCGGTCGCTGCGTTGAATGGCTCGTGAAACAGCGGCGCCGTCGAATGCACCTGCACGAGCGGAATTTGAGCGACCGCAGCTTCGGCGGGCTGGCTGGTTTGGGAATTGAAGCGAATGAACAAGAAGAGCGACGCCGCGATCGCGAACGCCGTTGCCGCTCCGAACGCCACACGAATGACGCGTCCTCGCCCCTCTGCACGAGACGCGCGTTTCGCCGCCATTTTCTCGAGTGATTTCGCAACGAGTGCATCATGCACAGATTGTGGAATCTCACGCGGCTCGTTGGCGAGCGAAAGCGCACGCGCCAGATCCGCTTCTTCGGATTTGCGTGAAGGGTCGGCGAGCGCGAGCCGAAGCTCTTCGGCCGCGGCGATCTCTTCTTCCGACGCGGGCGCGTCCGGATCGAGCAAGCTGTTGTCACGCCGGCTGTTCACGTGTCCTCCGCTTCTGATTTAGTCGTGTTTGAGTCGGACGGCGAGGGGTCTGCTGTCAGGCTCTTTTTCAGCGCTGCCATCGCACGATGCAAGAGCACGTCGAACGTCGCGGGCGTGCATTCCATGGTCTTCGCCACGTCCTCGCGATCGCGTTCCTCCAAAACCCGCAGCCGAATTGCGCGCGCATAACGCGGATTGATCTTCTCGAGCGCTGCTTCCACTTTCGATTTCGCGGAGGCGCGGTCGCGATGATCGGAGAGCGTCTGATCGATCGGCGTCGCGCTGTTCGCTTCGTCGATCTCGCGTTCCACATCGTCGGCGTCCCACAACAAAACCCGCTTTTTTGCCCGCAAATGATCGAGCGCAACTCGAAGCGCCACCGTGCGCAGCCACGGCGCAAAGCCCACGTTTTGCCATTTGAATTGCGCGATTCGTTCGACCACCTTCGCGTACGTCTCGGAGAGCGCGTCTTGCGCGGCCGCTTCCGATCCGAGGCGCGGAAGAAGCACGCTTCGATAGATGCGCGGACCGTATTTCGTCAGCAGCTCGCCCGTTGCCGCACGATCGCCGGCTTGTGCAGCCACGACGAGCGTACGTTCGGCCTCGAGCTCTGCCTCCTCCACGCCGCGGAGCATAAAACCGAAACCCTGCCGATGGATCGCTGCCTGCACAGATGCGGAACGTTCGGACAGCGGCTCTTCTTACAGCTCGCTCCGCTTTAGTCCGATGCTAGAAGGTGCGCATGAAGGCCAACATCACGCTCGCGCCGGGTGCAGATGCGAACGGGCTCGCGGTCATGATGAGCGAGCTCATTCCGCAAAACTTGGAAGCCAAACCGCATAAAAAGCGGGATTTTGCGGCTATTTCGGGGTCGGTGTCGATCGTCGCCGAGGATGCCGAGGTCGCATTGACGCTCAGCTTCAAGGCGGGCGCGCTCACCATCCACGACGGCATTTTCGGAATTCCGGACGTCACGATTCGGGGCCCATCAGACGCGATTTTGGCAATGAGCAACATTCCGCTCACGCGGCGCTTCGGGCTGCCGTTTGCCGCGCGTAAGGACAAGGCGGGACGTGAAACACTGGCTGAGGTCAAACGCGCGATGGATAGCGGCGCGCTCCACGCGTACGGAATGCTTTTTCATCTGCCGATGATGTTGCACCTCACGCGCGTGATGTCGGTCAACGGGTAGGTCGCCGTTTCGTTTACCGAGCAATCCTCCCGTTAGCTCGTGAAGCCATCGGCACGTGGAAGGCGCCACGCGGAGCCTCCGATGCGCTCGCCGAACACGCGGCGCGCGAGATCGGTCTCGAACATATTTTGCGGATCGAGCCGTTTTTTCAGCTCGAAAAAGCGATCGAGCTTCGTGGTGTCGTACGCGCGCGAAATGTCGTTTTCGCGAAGCACCGAATCTTTCGCGAAATAAAACTTTCCGCCGGCCGCCACGATGACCTCGGTCATCTCCTCGGTGAGCTTCATCAAGCGCGAGCGATTCGCTTCGGTGACTTTGAAATCCATGGCCATCGACCAGCCGTCGAGCGCGTGGGTCCGCAGAAATGGATCGGGACGATGCCGTTTCATCACACCGAGATATGAAGGCAGATTGCGTTTTTGTTGAAGACGCAAAATGTCTTTGAACGCGTCGCGCGCGGTCTCTTTGGGCACGAAGATTTGATACTGAATCAAACCGCCCGAACCGTACGCCAGCCACCAATTCGGCACGTAATCGAGCAAAAATGCGAACGCGACGTGCGATTGCAAATACGATTTTCCATCGTTCCACCAGGTCATGCCCATCTTCGCGGTGTTGACGAGGCGCACGCCCGGATTGTTGAAGAACGGCTCCATGAAACGCCACAAGCTCGATCGCGGCACGCCCATGATCGTCGACGGCAAACCCTGGCGCTCCACGTGAAGTGACGCGCGACCCGCGGGGTCTTCGCCTTCGTGGAGATATTGCGCGTGGTGGACCTCGCCGCGACCGAGACGGGGATCGCCGCTCAAACAGTCCACCCAGCCGACCAGATAATCTGCGACCGGTAATCCCTCTTCGAAGATGTCGAACATGTGATCGAGATCTTTTGCGTAGATCGCTTTCACGCGCAGCATTCCGCTGTCGATTTTTTTGAGCTTGAGACGAACGCGCGTTACCGCACCGAGTAAGCCGAGGCCTCCGATGGCCGCGTGAAAAATGTCGACGTTCTCGGATCGGCTGCATTTCAAGGTAGATCCGCTCGCGGTGAGCAAATCGAGATCGACGATT
>JBDTFL010000252.1:0-9120 GCA_039937955.1 Polyangiaceae bacterium
AAAATTCTGGCGACGGATCCATCCACCCGGCCGTGTCGCGCTCGAACGGAACATCGAGCTCCTTAAGAAGACTGCGCACGCGCCGCACATACGGAGAGGTGTCGTGTCCGAATAGCTTCATCGGGTGTTTATAGGCCCACAAAGAAGTCATCGGGAAAGGAAGATCGCCGCGAATCGCTCGTAAAAAAGAGCCGATGATGCATTTGGAGCCTTCGGCACGACCGCTGCAAAACCTCGCTGCGGAGGTTAAATCGATGAAAGTCTCGCTCCCGCTTTGCATGATGTTGATGATGGCTTCGCTCGTCCCCGCGGTTGCTCTCGCGGACGGTGACGTGGCCTGCGTATCCGGGCAGTTTGCCGAGCAGGTCGACCACGGAAAACCGGAAGGTGGCGCCACCGAAATTGCCGCGGCCAAGAAGGCGACCTACTTCGTCGACGTCGCAAATCCCGGCGCACCGACCCAAGTGACGCTCGTTTGGAGCCTGGACGGCAAAGAGGTTCAGCGGCAATCGCTCGATGTTGGAACCTCGCCGCACTGGCACACATGGGGAAGCCGCCCGCTCGGCAACGCCAAAGACATTCAGGTCGAGCTTCTCGATGCGTCGGGCGGATCGCTCAAGACCGATTCGATGTCGATTGCGCCGAAACCATCCGGCACGACCGGCAGCTGATCAGGGTGCGCTGATCTCCTCACAAAAAGGCGCGATTTCGTCGCGACGCCACCAGCGTCCGGTTGCTCGCTTGGTGGCCAAATCAGTCATCCAATATTGATAAACGATGGTCCGCACATGACGCGGCGGCGATCCGTGAAACGGGTCGTCACGAAAAAGAGCAAGGACGCTCGGCTCACCTTGAACTAGCCGCGCTTCGGTCGTGACGACCCACGTGTTGCTTTCTTCTGACCCGAGCGACGCGAACCACAAGTTCCAGTCGAAGCGCGGTTGATAGGGCGCGTAGATGCCAGGCGCCTCGTCGAGCGCCTGCGGTTTGAAACGAAACGGGTAGGGGGTCCAATGCTCGTCGTCGTTCGAGCCTTGAAATTCGAGCTCGTAACGCGCAGGCGTCATCACCGCGAAGAGGCCGTAGCGATTCGCGATGCGCATGGTCTCCATTGATTTCGCAGGCCAAGCCAAAACTGGCGCTTCCGGAAAGAGAAAGGCGCCGAGCGTGCCCGCGAAGATCCACGAGAGCGCTGAACCGCCCAAAATCATACGGGTTCGTGAGGTGCGGGTTGGTTGCAGCTTCGGCCGCGTGAGTCGAATTTTTCGGAATACGTCGTCGTCCAGCAGCAGCACTCCGAACGCGAGCACCAAGTAGTTCAAGAACGCGTAATTCGACGTCGCGATGATTCCGACCTGAAACGACGACGCGACGAAGAAGAGCGCGATCCGAAATTTGCGCGGGAAGAACGCGGTCCAGATCACGACGAGCTCCAGCGCCAGCGTCCAGAACGCAGTGAGCGCGTGGAACCAGTGCGGCAGCTGCTGCGCGTACCAGCCAATCCACGTCGGGAGTGGGCCGTTCTCGTAATATTTATCCATCGCCGAAAAATCGCGCCACGCCGGGTCGCCACTCGCCAGCTTCACGACGCCCGACTCGAAATAAATTCGGAACCACTCCCACTTCAGGAGAAACAGCGCGGCGCGCGACGGCGGATCATGCGCGCCGAGCTTCGGCCGAAATCCATTCGGCGCGAGAAAAAAGCCGATCGCAGCGGCCTCGAGCAACATCCCGTCCGATTGATATTCGCCGAACTCCTGCGCGACGCAGATGAACGACAAAAACAAAATGAGACACGCTGCGACGCACGCGCGCGGCGCGATGTTCGCCATCAACAGCACCGAAAATAAAATCCCCAACCAAACGAGCGCCGCCAGCGCGCCGTCGGAGTCGCTCACCCACAGCAGAGTCGGCAGCTCCCAAAATCGAATCAGCGAATGCTGCTGCCCGATCGCCGAAAGGAGCAACGCCGCGGGCCTGAGCCCATGACTTCCGATTAGCCCGAGAATTTGCCCGTGCAGCGACACGAACGCCGAGAAAAAGAAGAAGCCAATCGCTCGCAGCGCCACCCAACGCGGCCATAAATAGCTTCGCCGTCGATAACTCGGAGCAAACAGCCGCCGGCAGAGAGCTTGTCCCCGGAGGGCCGCGTTCACGGCGATTAAAAGAGCACGGCCCAAAGCGAGATACAGGGAGAAAATAAAAGTTGAGGGTTTCCTCATATTTATGGTCCCGCTTGCTTGACGACCTCGTCGCGGTGACTACCTAAAGAGCAAACATGATCGCGTCCGCTGATGCTGCCGTTCGCCCCTTCGACATTCCTCGTGCGCTCGGGTCCACCGGACTTAAGGTCGGCGCCATCGGTCTCGGATCGAGCTACGGCGTCGGCGGAAAAGACATCGAGCGCGCGTACGATAGGGGCGTGAATTTTTTCATGTGGGGCTCACGTCGCCGCGCAGGCTTCGGCGAAGGGCTTCGCAACGTGGCGCGAAATCATCGCGAAAATACGGTGATTGCGCTGCAGTCCTACACGCGCGTGGGTTTTCTCATGAGGCCGTTTTTCGAAAGCGGGCTTCGTGATCTCAAAACCGACTACGCCGATTTGCTCTGTTTGGCGTGGTGGAATGACTCGCCGTCGCGTCGCGTTTTGGATGCGGCGATTGCGCTGCGCGAGGCCGGCAAAGTCCGCCACCTCATGGTCTCGTGCCACCATCGTCCGAGCTTCGAAAAATTTCTCGGCGAGCCCGCGTACTCCACGTTCATGCTCCGCTACAACGCCGCGCATCCAGGTGCGGAACGCGAGGTTTTTCCCGTGCTGGCGAAAGATGAAAATGCCCGACCCGGCGTCGTTGCGTTCACGACGACGCGTTGGGGGTCGCTCCTCAATCCCGGTCTCACACCTCCGGGCGAGCGCACGCCGAGCGCGTCGGATTGTTATCGCTTCGCGCTCAGCGCGCCGAAGGTCGACGTGTGTCTTGCCGGTCCGAAAAATTCTGCGGAGCTCGACGAAGCGCTTCTCGCCTTTGAACGCGGTCCGCTCAGCGCCGACGAAATGGCATGGATGCGACGCGTCGGAAAATCGATCCGCGACAACGACTCGAGCGGCCGCGCGATGGGATGGATCGACAGCCTCGTTACCGCGTGTCGCCCCAAGCTTCCGCCGGCGCGTGCCTGACAATCCGGGAAGGCCGGTGCACGTCGAGGTGCCGCCGCTGATCTCGGTGAAGTACTCGAGCTCGCATTGCGTTTCGTCACCCGCCAGCGCGATGCTCAAACACGAGACGTCGCTGCCGCAGCACGTGAGCAATTGCGAGCAGTAGCTTCCGAGCGGGATCCCAGAATCGATCGGCGGAGGCGGCGTCACGCCCGAATCTACCGGCGGAGGCGGAGTGATGTCGCCGCAGACTCCATCTTCTTGATACGCGGTGAGATTGGCGGCGCAGCTCGACTCGTTCGCGTCGAGCGCTGTCGTGCGGCAGCTCGCGGCGGACGTCGTATCGAGAAAATCGCAACAGCTCTGGAGCGACGTGCAGTCGGGCCCGAGATTGGGTGCAGTCACGCTGCCGCTGTCGACCGCTCTCGATCCGCTGTCACGCGTGCCGCTGTCGCGTGTCGATCGCGATCCGCCGTCGCCCGCGCTTCCTGCGTCGCCCGCGGGGACGAGACCGTCGGAGTCCACGCCCGTGAACGCGCTGCACGCCGAAGCCAAGGGAACTGCGATGAAGCCCAAAACGAGAAGAAACGAACGCATCTCGGGACCTATTTACGCCACCCGCATGCAAATTCTTCCCGACCCGCGATTTTTTGTTGAGAGGCCGTAAAATCCGGCGTTTCAGTCGCAGAGGCCTTGGTCTTCGTAGCTCGTGAGCGCGCTCGAGCACGTGCCGTCGACGTTGCCGGAGACGTAGCTGTTGCAGTTGGTCAGATTGGTTCCCGTGAGCGCCGAGCAGCAACCTTGCAGCGCGTAACAATTGTCGGAGAGCCCGCCCGGATTGCCGTTGCAGTAGCCGTCGGTTTGGTAGGTACCGAAGAGCGATCCGCATTCGGTGTCGTTGCCGATGCCGACTTCGCTATTGCACGTGTCCGCCCAGCCCGGTCCGGGTGGCAACATCGCGCAGCAATCGGAGAGCGTCGCGCATTGCGTGCCGCCGGTGCAGTAGCCGCCCGATTGATACGAGGAGAGTGTGCTCGCGCACGTCGACTCGTTGCCTTCGGTCACGACGGTTTCGCAGCCGGAAGAAGAAGACATCGTCTCGCAACAGCTCTCGAGCGCGCCGCAGCTTGCGCCGCTTCCTCCGCCGCCACCACCGCTGTCGGGTCGTCCGGTTGATGCGCCGCCGTCCGAGGTCGTGCCACTGCTTCCGCCGTCGCGCGTGGAAGGATGCGATCCGGAATCGCGCTTGCCGCTGTCGCGCTCGAGTGACCCCGCGTCGACATTCGTGGCCGTCGCGCCGCTGTTCGAATCGTCACCACCGCCGAGGATCGTGCATGCACCGGCCAGCGGAATCGCGCTCACGACGAAGAAGAGAGAAAACGGTCGCATCGTGAGCGGTGTTACGTCGCGTCGTCTCGAAGCTTCCTTTTCTCTTCGCGCAATTGTTTGGCGAGCTCACGATCGGCCTGTTTTTCCCGTGCGGCGTGCGCCATCTCGACGAGCAGCGCGACTCGTCTCGTGCGCGTCTCCTCATGAACGGCTTGTTCCAAATATTTCAAAAATTGCGTTTTGCGACCCGGCGGAATCAGCGCGAACGCGTCGAGCAAGCCTTCCGATTCCAGCGCGTCGATCACGTCGGGCGGCGCGACGACGGTGCGTGGCTCGCGATCGATTTCGAACGCAACGGTCACGCGATCACCTGGCTCGAGGCTCAGCGCTTTTCGAATGTCGTACTTGATCGCGAGCAAGTGGACGCCACGTGCTGTCGGCAAAAGGGACGATCGAAATGCTTCTTTTCCGTTCACCGTTCCCGCGATCGGAACCGTTCCACGAATGCCGATCGCCTTGCTGATGGCCACCGGAATTTCCACGGTGATCCACGCGCCCGGAAATTTGCGGAGCTTCGCAGAGAACGTGTGTCGCTTCTTTTTCCGGCTCACCGGGTGCGGAGCTCGCTTTGTGCGCAATTTTTCTGGCCGATCGATCGCGCGCATCCTCTTCTTCGGAGCGTAAGATGCCCGCGCCATGAAAGAAAAGACGTTCGTCATCACCGGCGCATCTTCCGGAATCGGCGAGGCACTCGCTCTCGCTTACGCAGCACGCGGAAACAATTTGGTGCTCGCCGCGCGATCCAAAACCGAGCTCGTGCGAGTCGCCGCAGAATGCGAGAAGGTCGGGGGCAAGACGCTCGTCGTTCCAACCGACGTCGGCGATCCGGAGGCGTGCAAAGCGCTGATGAACGCTGCGCTCGAAAAATTCGGGAGCATCGACGTGCTCGTGAACAACGCCGGCGTCTCCATGCGCGCGATGTTTCGCGACATCACAGATCTCACGCTCTTCGAGCGCCTCATGAAAATCAACTACCTCGGAAGCGTGTATTGTACACATTATGCGCTCGAGCATTTGATCGCGTCGAAGGGTCTGCTCGTCGCGATCTCGTCATTGACCGGAAAAACCGGGGTTCCATCGCGCACGGGTTACGCGGCGAGCAAGCACGCGATGCAAGGCTTCTTCGATTCGCTGCGCATCGAGATCATGGAAACCGGCGTCGACGTGCTCGTCGCATCGCCCGGGTTCGTCGACAGCGGCATTCGCATGCGCGCGCTCGGCACTGACGGCAAAGCGCGGGGTGGTGATGACAACGGTGTCGAGCCGGGAACGATGAGCCTCGAAGAATGCACGAGCATCTTGACGCACGCGATCGATCACCGCGAACGCGAGGTCGTCATGACCAGCAAAGCCAAGATCGGATTGTGGCTGAGGATGATCGCGCCGCGCATCGTGGACGAGATCGCCTTGAAAGCGGTCCGCGGCAAGGGCGCCTGAAGCACGTTGTTTTAAAGCCATTTTCTCACCCGGAAAAGCTCATCCCAAAAACGAATGACCGAGCCCGCGATAGGTTCGCGCGCGCTCTTCGATACGATCACCGCGCACGAAAAGATACTCGTTGAAATGCTCGGCGAGCTCACCCGCTTTCGCGTGTCGAAAAAATGCAGGATGGCCGAGCTCCACGATTTGCCCATTTTTCAAGGCGATTGGCGTTTGCACCTCGCCGGCGCCTTCGAGCGGCAAGAGCGAAAGTCCGCCTGGCAACCACGGGATGGGCAGGCGATCTACGCCAGACTTTCCCGATGCGACGAGGCCACCGCCATGACACGTGACGATGTCGTCCGTCGGCCTGCGGACGACTTGGAGCGCGAAGAAGATCGCAGGGGTGAGATCGAGCGCGTCGTAATGATCGAAGAGGTGGCTGTCCAAAAATCCGGAGCCGGCCGTGAGCTCGGTGAGGCAATCTTCCTTCGCAGACGACGCGAGTGAGCCACTGCCGCCGCCGTTGAAGACTGCCAGTGTGAGCCCGGCCGAGGCGAGCGCGTCGGCGATTTTTTTTCGTGAAGCGGCGACGTCGGCGCGTGACGCCGATTTCATCGCGCGTGCGCTGAGATCTGCGTCCGACACGCCGGCGATCTGCGCTTCGTAACCCATGACGCCGTGAAACGTGAGACCGCAAGTTGCGGCGATTTTTTTCGCGAGCGCAACGACCTGTGCGGCGTCACGCAATGGGCTGCGACGCACGCCGAGGTGCACCAATGTGCCGAGCGGATGAAACGCGAGGTCGATCTCTATGATGCATGGCATGGCGATTTTTGCAGCGTTTGCTGCGTCGGCGAGCGGTGCGAGATGCGCTTCGCAATCGACGACGACGGCCGCGGTCACGCCTTCGCGATTGATCGTCGCGAGCAGCCGTGCGTCGTGTGCGGACATCGTGGGGTAGGCGAGGAGGAGGTCTCGTTCGCCTTCGCTCGCCCAAAATGCCGTTTCGGTCGCCGTGTACGTCATGAGCCCGCATGCACGATCGCCTAGTTTTTTCTGAATGATGCGAACGAGGTCCGGGCAGCGGATCGATTTCGTCGCCACGCGGATCTTCTTCGAAGAGGTGCCGGTCGCCTTCAAAAGCGCATCCACGTTCGCGTCGACCGCGTCGAGATCGACTACCGCACATGGCAGCGGCTCGTTCTGGATCAATCGTGAAAGCTCCGCGTATGACTTCATGGTCCGCTCATTCGTAAATTGATCTGGGAAGGAGGGGTGAAAACATCGCGCAATACTGCAAATTTCGGCTCAATTTCACCAGCGCCGCATTGTTACCGTAGGTGTGCGGATCTTTTTCGCGCGTGGCTGTCACATCTCATTTCCTCCTTCATTCTGGGTGCTAGTTTCTCCGCCTCTCAGTCCAACGCGATTTTCCGAACGCGATTTTTGGAGGCGACGATGAGCGAAGCACGCACTGACTTGTGGCACGTGCAGTTGGCGTCGGGGGATCTCGAGGTCATGACGCTCGATCAGCTCGACGATGCGTTCAACAGCGATCGCATCGACGAGAACGTGATGGTTCTCCAAGGTGGCGCGCTGAAGTGGTCGCGTCTCGGCGAGATCCTCGGTTTGGATGAAGAGGAGGAGCAGCCCGTCAATCGCGCGCAGGCGCTTCCCGCGTTCGCGTCGCCCCTCGAGACTGCGAATCGTCAGCTCGTCGTTCCGACGCCGCTGTTCCTGGAGCGCCCCAGCGAAGAGGCGATGACGCCGAGCGTTCGTCCGATGGCGTACGACGTTGCGTCGAGCACGACCGCATTTCCGGACGACGATTTCGATCCGGAGCGTATGGACGAAATCGCTTCGCTTCGTCCGAGCAAAAAGAAGTTCGTCGTGGTCGGGCTTGCCGCTGGATTGCTCCTCGCGATCGCTGGCGTTGGCTTGTCGAAGGTCGCCGGATCTCCGGCCGTGGATGCGGCGGCAACGAACGCGAACATTTCTTCGGCGATTGTCGCTGCGTCGCAACCTGCAGCTTCACATCCCCACGACACTTCGGTGAGCGCCGACTCGCTCCCTGGCTCACGTCTTTCGGACGATCAGAAGAAGATGCTCGCCGGGATGGACAAGAAGCTCGAGGATGCGCAAAAAGCGAAAGCCGAGGCGGCCGCGGAGCGCGCATCGAAGCGCGTGACGCACGGCAAATTCAAAAAAGGGAAAAGTGGCCTCAAAGAAGGCGGCGACGAACACGATCCGCTGAACGCCAGCCTGCACAAGTCGACCGGCAAGTGGTGATCTGAGCGTCGCTACATCCCTCCTCGTATCCGAGGCGTCGCTAATGATAGAGAAGTGCTTCGTCACCGAGCGCACGCGCCAGATGCGCCGTGCGCCAGTTGATCTGACCGAAAAATTGTCTGCGCAGCAGGCGAGACCGTTCCCAGTGGTACATCGAGCGGTAGTAATTTTTCTCGACGAGCGGCAACTGCTTCAGAAGCTTTGTGAAACGGTGCCGACCCCAATCTGTAAGCTCGAGGCGGCGATAGCGCCGGTCGCGAGTATGCACGTGGCGCTCGAGAAATCCGGCCTTTTCAAGCGCGCCAACCATTTTGCAGACTGTCGGACGCGTTACGCCGAGTCGCTTCGCAAGGGCCGTTTGGTCGTTCGCATACACTCTGATCAACTGCAGCGCGTAGAGAAGATCGAAGCGAGCTGGGGTCAGATCATGGCGTGCTGCGATCGGGCGCAACATTTTCAGTGAAGCCTGGTAGGCGCGTTTTAGGAGGAACGGGATGACGTGCATGCGCCGCTGTTGAGCACGTGCCATGCCGCGTGTGGGGTCGAAAGCGTAGTGACTCGCATCCGTCCAGCGATCGGGTATGGCATAAGCAAATTCAGGCGGTTTTGTAGATATTATTTGGCTAGCTAAACAATTTGTACGGAATCGGCTCGGATGGGATTTGGACTGCCACCTCCGGCGAGAAACTGTCGCGGACGATTTTGTTCTGTCGCGAGACAGTCGCGTCGCGACTCCGCAAGTACCACCTATTCGTCCTGCACAAGTCGAGAGGGAAAGCGTCTTGTGGGACCGCGGCGAGCACCGTTTCGACCAAGCGTGTCGAGGACGGGCCAAGCGGCGACTCGACCAGCGCCGTGCAGGATGT
>JBDTFL010000253.1:0-5751 GCA_039937955.1 Polyangiaceae bacterium
ACCACGTGCCGCAGCGTTCGTGGTCGGCGTGATGATCGTCGTCCTCTGTTTACTGCTGAAATCGGCTCTGCTTCCAATCAAAGCGGCGCTCATGAATTTCGTTTCGATCGCCGGATCGTTCGGCGCGCTCGTTTGGATTTTCCAAGATGGTCACCTCTTGCCTGGTGAGCCTCGTCCGCTCGAGCCTACGTTGCCGGTGCTCTTGTTCTGCGTCTTGTTCGGCTTGTCCATGGACTACGAAGTCTTGATGCTCTCGCGCATGAAAGAGATTTACGAGCGCACCGGCGACAACACCTTGGCAGTCGGCGAGGGCGTCGAAAAAACCGCGTCTCTCATCACCAGCGCTGCGGCGATCATGGTCGCGGTCTTCGTTTCGTTCGCCCTCGCGCGAGTGGTGCTGGTTCGCGCGGTCGGCTTGGGAATGGCGA
Organism: Polyangiaceae bacterium; assembly: GCA_039937955.1. Classification (GTDB taxonomy): domain Bacteria; phylum Myxococcota_A; class Polyangia; order Polyangiales; family Polyangiaceae; genus JAICXU01. The sequence continues at coordinate 429 of JBDTFL010000253.1, forward strand.
TCGCGGTCACGCTCGACGCAACACTCGTGCGCGTGCTTCTCGTTCCGGCAACCATGCGACTGCTCGGCGATTGGAACTGGTGGCCAAACCGAAGCAAAAAACCTAAGCCTTAACCTAAGCTAGTTGAACGTGGTGGATGTCACGGTGACGCCGCTGTTACCGGTCTTGTCGCGTGCCTCCACATAAATGCTGGGGTGCTTGGGGTTCGTCGAATCTTGAACGGATCCAATGTCGCTGTTTCCAGTGAACGTCGACTGATCGATCTTCAAGTCACCGTTCAAATTGTCGACGACTTGAAAAACCGATCCCGACCCGAGCTCCGCTGCGGTGTTGTTCGTGAACGCCGTTCCGCAAATCGTGAGGGTGTAGTCGTTGCCGTCGTTGTAAATCGCGCCGCCGAGCCCGCCGCCAGGTGTCCCTGATTTGGCGGGATTTTCGCCGCTTCCGAGCGTTTTGTTGTTCGAGAAAATGCTGTTTGAGATCGTCCACGACGTGGCGATGCTGCCGAATGCGCCGCCGCTGCTTGCCGAGTTTGCGTCGAACGTGCTGCTCGTGATGTACACGGGCTGCGTGGCTTGGTTGAACGTGTAGATGGCGCCGCCGGCGTAATCTTGTTCGAGGTTCGGCTGCGTGCTGTTCGTGACACGAATGTTGATTGCCTTGAACGTGCCGCCACCAACGTAGAGCGCACCGCCACCCAAAATGGACTTCGTGGCTTGTGCGCTTCCGGCCGTGAAGCCGATGTTCTGCAGCACGAGATGCGGCGTGTCTTGGTTCTGACAATGCGTCGACGTGTAGTGGAGAGTCTGATCGCACGTATTTTGGTAGAGAATGCGATTCGCGTTGTTGCCGCTGAGCGTGACCTTGCCGCCGCCGTCGATGATGACGCTGCCATCCTTGGTTTTGCCGCCGTCGTTGATGATCTGAATTTCGGGAACGACGATCGTCACAGGATCATTTCCGCAATTGAACGTGACGACTCCGCCAGCCACGACGGCCGCGACGACTTTGTCGGCGGTGCAGCTCGCTGCCGTTCCATCGCCTACGACCGTGGTCGGCGATGAAATGTCTTCCGCGACCGCACCGCTCGGCACCGCGCATTTTCCGTCGGGATTTCCGTTCGGCCCGGTCGGAACGCTGACGGTCGTTCCGCCGTTCGATCCCCCGCTGCTACTGCTGCACGCGACGAAAAAAATCGGAACGACGAACAAGGCGGCCCTGCGGATCATGCTCGAAAGATCGTAGCGGATCTAAGAAACGCGAAATGGCTCTTGCTTCGGAAAGCTCGAGTCAGGCGGCAAAATGGTCTGAAATGCGCGCGCGAGATTCGCTGCTTGCGCAAAACCGACGCGCCATCGCGTGAGATTGTGACGACCGATGTCGGGCGCTTTGATCACCAAACGCGAGGAGCCGTCACCGAGCGAATACAGCTGAACGACCCAGGGGAGCTTCCACCCTCCGCTGCCGAGCAATCCGAGCCAGCCCCATTTCGTTGCTCGTACCGCAGTCGTGATCGCGATTTGTGATTTTACGAATTTTGCGAACGCGGGGTCGTTGGATTTGAAACGAGAGCGCATCGGAAACGCGAGCGCGATGAGAATGAACGCCAAAATTCCTATTCCGTAAGCAAACAGCAGCACGGTGCACAACGTCGCGACCCCGATGATGAACTTGGGGCGGCGCCAACTGGAGTCGGGTGGAACGACCGTGATTGGGTGCTGAGGTGTGCCGCGCAAAATGAAGCTGTGCTCGCCGGGTAGCTGCGCGCTCATCGTCGTCGAGTACGGTTGCGTGTACGTCCACGCAAGACCATCGACGGTGCGAACGCGATACGTCCGAAGTTTTCCGGCGCGGTATGTGTTCGACAAGACCGTCCACATCGAATTGCTCTCTTGCTGCTGCAGCGCGACTTCTTTTTTGTCGTCGAGCGCGAGCTGCGCCTGCGCGGCCTCCTGCACGATCGCCGCATCGTTGTCGTCGAACGCCGGCTCGTAGTACGCGCCCGCGCCCATCGGTTGCGCTTGCTGCATCATCATCGCGCGCGAGTATAGACTGCTCTTCGTGCCGAGAGCGATCCACGGAGCCAGCGCGTGTCTCGTCGACGAGCAAGCGCGCGTGCTCGTGATCGCTCGAGAAAAGGAGCCATTTTGTGACCGAAGGGAACCCGTCCCGCGCGGTGGTGCGCTCGCATTTCCGGGTGGCAACATCGAAGACGGCGAAGCTGCGATCGACGCCGCACGACGCGAGCTGTTCGAAGAGACGGGTTACCGCGCGCTCGGTGAGCCCTTCGCAAGCATCGTGATCGAATTCACGAGTCGCGGCACCACCACGGTGAGCGTGCGCATCGAGTCGTTCGCATTTTCGAAATGGAGCGCGCCGGAATCGCCCGGCGAAATCGCCGCGCAATGGATGACGTTCGGCGACGCGCTCGCAGCGCGTCTCGCGCCGGGAATGGAACGCGCGCTAACCGAATTTCAGCGCGCGTTTGCCACTCGAAAATAGAGCGAGAGCCGAGCTACGCGCAGGCGTTCAGAGTCGTGTTCAGTACGGATTGTCGTCCGGCGGCTTCGTGCCATGCGTCGTCGATCCGGTTGCAGTGGGTACCGCAGTCGTCGTCGGCGCTGCGGTTGGCGTCGGCAAGCTCGGCGTGTCGGTAGGCGCAGGCGTTGGACCAGTCGAGGTCGAGGTCGGCGCGCTCGTATCGATCGGTGTTTCGGTCGACGTTGCAGTCGCCGAGGGATGCGGCTTCGGCGGATGGTACGTAACCACCGGCGGTTTCACGGTTGCCGAAACGCTCGGCATCGGAGCGCCCGCATCTTTCGCGGCCAAGGCGCCGGCAAGTCCACCACCGTCGGCAGTTTCCGGAATGGCAGCGAGGCTTGCATCGGTCATCGCCATCGCAGAATCCATCGGCGTTGCGCTCGCTGTGACGCTCGGTGTGGGCATCGGCGACGTGTCGACGGGCGCGCTGCCTCCGAACAAGCCAGCTCTGTATGCGCCGAATCCGCCAACACCAATGACGACGAGCCCGAGCAAAACGAATGGAAGCGGGCTCGATTTTCGTTCTGCCGGTTCTTCGACGTACGATTTTGCACTGACCGACGCGGGGCGTGACGAGCTCAACGAATGTGCACGATCACTCGCCAAAATAGGCTGACTGGTGATCGGCCTCGGCAACTTGGCGGTTTCGGTGGGCACCGCTTTTTTCTCTTCGGGGCTTGGCTTCGGCATCTCGTTTGCGAGCGTCGGAGCATCTGCAGGATCCACTTTGGCAGTTACTGCAGCGGGCGGAGGCTGCGCGGATTTTTCGAAGAGCGGATTCGTTCCGACCTCGTCCATCGATCCGCCGGCTTCTTTGAGCGCTTCTTCGAGCAGCTCGGCGGCCTGCTTCATCACGGTGCGCTCGGCGGGTGGCGGCATGTCGGCTTCCGAGCCGGAGCCTGCCGGAAAAAATCCTCCGCCAGATTTTGCGTCGTCTTTCGGTGCTTGTACCGCGGGCATTCCGACGATCGTCGACTTGATGCCTGCAGCTGGACGCGGCGGAGCGGATTGCGCCGGCATTCCTTGAATGGTCGGTTTTGCAGAAGGACCAACGCCCGCGATCGTGGACTTCAGCGCCGCAGCACCAGTCATTCCGGTCGGCGCTTTCGTGTCGACTTGCGTGACGTCGTTTTCGAGCTCGGACGTGAATGCGCTTCCCGCGTTTTCGCGTGACGCCGTGAGCTTGTCGATCACCGCGCGCGATGCGTCGTCGAGCTTGATGAATTTCACGCCCATGCCGGCCGCGCGATCGGGCCCGGCACCGGCAGCTCCGGTCTCGCGTTTCCAAACCACACGTCCGACGCCGGCGATGACCGACTGGTCCCCCGCGAGGCGAATTTCGAACTTGAGGAGTGTGCCTTGCGGAAACGGAGTGGAGGTCTTGATGAAAATGCCCCCCTTGCTCACGTCGCTGGCGTGGTTGTCGATGAACTCGTCGACCGTCGCGCTCTTGTAACGCACGTTCAAGCTGACGATTTTCGCGCGCGGATCTTTGCGGGTGTCCTGACTCATAGCTTCCGCAATCGTAACCGGTCTCGGGGGAAAAACGCCAAGTTCCGAGTCCGTGATAATGTCTTTCGCGATGGCGCACGGCCTATCGCAAAGCGGCGGATCCACGGGCGGATCAACGTTTGGACCACGAAAATTTCGCGTTCACGACCGCAAGACGGTCCGCCTTCAAGTGTCGGTCACCCATATCGCATCGGGCTGGGTCCGGGCCGCGCGCGTCCAAAATTTGGGGTTCGGTGGCGCTTGCCTCGAGCTCGACGAGGACGTTGGCGCAGGCGATCGCTTGCTCCTTTCCTTCGTCGCGCCGGCACTTTGGGATCCGCTGACGATTCGTTCGCGCGTGGCGTGGTCACGTCCACGAACCGAGCGCGAGCTCACACGATGCGGCGCAAGCTTCGAGCACGGAAACCCCGCCGACGTTTTTGCGTTGTTCGAGCTCGTCGGAAGCCTCGTATTTTAAAGCTTATTTCCGACCGATGCGTTTGCGTGTCTCGGTTTTGATTTTTTCGTGCGCGCCTTTTTTCTCTGCAGCTGCGCGCGCCGATTCACCAACGGATGACGATCACGTCTTGCCGTGTCGTCCGACCATCGCGTGCACGGCGGAGATCACGCCGCCCGGAACGTTCGAGATCGAGGCCGGCGTCCTCGCGCGAAAATTACCGAATCCGAGTCGCCAATTTGCGACGCCATTCTTACTGAAGCTGTCGCTCGAGAAATGGGTGCAGCTCCAGCTCGGCGACAACGGCTACACGCACGGCACCGGAAACGCGCGGGCGAGCTACTTCGATAACCTCCAAGCAGGCCCGAAATTTCATCTCGCCGACCAAGATGGAATCCTCCCATCCATCGCATTTTCAGCTGAAATCGGCGTTCCCACGCTCGCCGGGCAAACCGGATACACGCGCGCGTACGACGCATTTCTTTTGGGTTACGCGACGAAAGACTTCGGACCGATCCACGCCGACTTCAACGTGGGCTTCAACGTTTATGGGTTCGACGGGTCGCCGAAAAATCAGGAGTTCGTCGCGCTCGCATTGTCGATGAATTTGCCGCCGCCGTTCGGAATCATGGCGGAGGGCTACGATTTCACGCCCGCCGGAGCGCTCTCACCGCACGACGCCGGATTTCTTTTTGCGATGACGGTGTCACCGAAACCTTGGCTGATGTTCGATTTGGGCGGAGACGCGGGTTTGGTTCCGTCGACACGCACCTACGCGACGTTCGTCGGATTGACCGTAATTCCTGCGGTGATCAATCGCCGCCACAAACGCTG
>JBDTFL010000254.1:0-4987 GCA_039937955.1 Polyangiaceae bacterium
CGCGATCGTGAGCGTCGGGCCAGAGGTAGTGGGCGTCGACCATGAAGAAAGAAGCTGCGCAGCTCCCGCGTTTGCGCTTGCGGCGTTGTCGGTCGGCAAGTGGAGCACCGTCTGCATTTGCGATGCAGTGGTCCCGCGTGCACCCGCCGCCGTCATGGTCAGTGCGATCTCGATGCTGGTCGGCGAATAGAAGAGGTTTCCTTTTCCGGTCTTCAGCTTTGCGTAGAGATCCGAATTGAACGCATTGATCTCGGTTGCGAATTGCGGCACCGCGTTCGGATCGACTGCTGGCGTCGTCGTGCTCGAACTTCCCGCATCCGACATGGACGGCGGCACGGTGGGGCCGAGCGGCGCTGGCGGCGTCGCCGTTGCGTCGGGCATGGGCTGCGCCGTCGGTGGCTGTGAGCTTCCGCAGGCGATCAGGAACGACGAGAGCAAAAGAAGACGAGAGGATCGAAGCATCATGTTGTTGTCCGGACGATACGCGTCAACCGCGTGGAAGTTGTAGGCGGGTTTTTTCGAGCAGCAATTTGAATAAAAAAAAACGGCCAGCGATGGCGCCAGCCGTTTTTCTCGAGAGCGTCGCGATCGCGAATCCCTCTATTTTTATCGAGTAAAGCCGAGCTACGCGAAGGCGTCGAGAGATTCAGCCGCCGTCAGTTGCGGCGCCTGCGTCGCTGTCGCAGGGATTTGCTCCGCCGGAGCCCGGGGCAACGGCGACCGTCGGAGGCGCGATCTGGTCGGCGGTGAAGCCGAGGCCGATCGAGATGCCGTCGCAGGGTTGACCCGCGGCGTTGCTGCCGTCGGCGAGAATGTCGGAAGCTGCGGTGATTTGCGTTGCGATGTCTTGGAACGCCGTGCCGCCGCAGAGGCTGGTCGTGATGCGACCGGCAACCGTCTTGAGGCCGTCGATGAGCTCCGACGTCTTGATGACGCCGGCGATGGTGCCGTTGGTCGCCGAGGTCGCCGTTTTGTGATCGAACGTGAGGATCGCCTTGTGAACGGTGAGCGCGAGCGACACGCCAGAGATCGAGATGCTGATGGTGATGTCGTTCGATGCCGAGCCGAACGGCCCGTTGACGAACGTGCCGCCGACGACGTACGCACCGGGGAACTTGATGTTCGAGCTGCGCGGGTCACTCGGGTTGGCGAGCAAGCTGGTCGAAACCGGCCAATTGTCGGCGGTCGTGAACGTGGGGGGAGCGCCGCCGTCGTCGAAGCTTGCGCCGGCATTCAAGAAGCCGCTGAGGCCCGACGCGGTCTGTGCCGGATCATCCGACAGGCCCGTGACGTCGATTTGAATCGTGAATGAGCCGGAGGCAATCGACTGATTGATCTTCGAGGCGGTGTCCGGGCCCGCGACGCTCACGATGATCGGCAGGATGTTTTCGCCGAACGAGTTGTCGATGCCGTTCGTGCCGTCTTGATAAACGGTGGATTTCGAGCCGCCTGCTGCGATGGTGCAAAGGTCGGTCGAGCTCGGCGTCGAGATCTTGCCGTCGATGTTGTAGCCGTAATCCTTCCACGCGCTGTTCGATGCGGTTCCGGTGCGGTTTGCGTCGCCGAGGAGCAGCGTGTGGAGCGCGAAGTTGTGCTCGGTCGTCGCCGTCGTGGGCGCTGCGCCCGATGGGAGTGCAGGCGGGACTGCTCCCGTCGCTCCTCCGCCGGGGACGTCGCTGGAGCTGCTGCTGCATGCCTGGATGGCGAAAAATCCGCCGACGCTCAGGCCAAGTCCGACCACCGTGAGAACGCGTGCAAGCTTCATTTGGTTATGTCTCCCGAAAAACACCTCGTCCAAAGAGAGCAGCAGATTGCCGCTTTATCGAATGAGGAAAAAAAGGATTCGTCGTCACCAACGCCGCGCAAAAAACGCGAAGTCGAGGCAAAACCTATAGCTCGGAGACATGAGGTCGAGCAAGCGGAGGCTGTAAAATTAGACAGCGAGAGGACGCAAAAGCGGCGACCCGTAACGGTCTGGTAACGCCAACGTGAGGTTGCGCGACGCGTCAAATGCGGGATGTCTTCTGTACGACTGCGCGAGCTCGCCTGGGTACCGTCTCCGGCTTTTCGTTTCCGGCGAGGAGTGGTAACGCCTCACGCGCTTCGAGATCGATTCGAGAACATGCCCGCCGAGTTCGTTCATCTCCACGTTCACACGCAGTACTCGATGCTCGACGGAGCATTGAAGGTCAAAGACCTCGTGAAGAAGGTCGCCGCCGCGAAGATGCGGGCGGTCGCGGTCACCGACCACGGCAACATGTTCGGCGCGATCACGTTCTACAAAGCCGCGAAAGAGGCCGGCGTGCAGTCGGTCATCGGTTGCGAGATCGACGTCGCAGATCAGGGAAAAACAAGGCATTTGCCGCTCCTTGCTGCGTCTCCCGAGGGTTACAAAAATCTCATCGCGCTCGTTTCGCGTGGGCACGTTACGCCGAACGCGGAGGGCCCCCCGAACCATCCGTGCGTTTCGATCTCCGATCTCGCCGCGCATTCCAAGGGCCTCGTCGCCTTCACGGGCTGCATGGGCGGCGTGGTCTCGCAGAAAATTTTGGAAGAGGGCCCAACCGCTGTCGGTACTCTCTTAGCAAAGATCCGCGATTCATTTGAGCCAGGAAACCTGTTTGTCGAGCTCCAAGATCATGGTTTGCCAGAGCAAAAAGTTCTGAACCAAATCTTGATTGAAGAGGCGAAGAAACTGGGTTTGCCGCTGATCGCGACCAACGACGTGCACTACGCCGCTCGCGAGGACGCCGAGGCGCATCTCTACCTCTCGTGCATCAAGACCGGGCGCTCGTACGCCGAATCCAAAGAGCGTCATCACGGCTCTTCGGAAATGTACTTGAAGAGCGCGGAAGAGATGGCGCAGCTATTCTCGGCGTATCCAGAAGCGATCAAAAATAGCCTTTTAGTCGCAGAAAAATGCGCTTTGAAGCTGAAGCTCGGCGAGCCGATGCTCCCAAAATTTGATGTTCCGGAAGGCTACGACACCGAGAGTTATTTCCGGCATGTCGCGCGTGAAGGGCTCGAAGCGCGTTTCAAAGATTTCGCCAGCATCGGAAAGATCGTCGACCAATCGGCGTATCGCGCGCGCCTCGAGATGGAGCTGAACGTCATCGCGCAGATGAAGTTCCCCGGATATTTCTTGATCGTCTGGGACTTCATTCGTTACGCGAAGGACACCGGAATTCCCGTGGGGCCCGGTCGTGGATCGGGTGCAGGCTCGATCGTCGCGTACGCGATGCGCATCACTGATCTCGACCCAATCCCGTACAACCTTATTTTCGAGCGCTTTTTGAATCCGGAACGCGTGAGCATGCCGGACTTCGACATCGACTTTTGTATGGATCGTCGCGACCAAGTCATCGCGTACGTGCAGCAGAAATACGGGGAGACGAGCGTTGGCCAGATCGCCACCTTTGCCGAGCTCAAAGCGAAGAGCGTCGTCAAAGACGTGGCGCGCTGCATGGGAATTACCCCCATTGAAGCGCAGGCTGTTGCCAATTTGATTCCACGAAAAACTCCGGCAGAGACGTACACGATTTCGGAAAGCCTCGAGGTCGAGCCGAAGCTCAAAGCGCGTTACGAGACCGAGCCGCAAATTCGCGAGCTTCTCACGCAAGCTGAAAAATTAGAGGGTTTGACGCGCCACGCGGGCAAGCACGCTGCAGGCATCGTCATCAGTGAAGGTCCGCTTTGGGATCATGTTCCAATCTTCAAAGACGAAAAGAGCGGCGCGCTCGTCACGCAATATTACAAAGACGACGTCGAACAAGCAGGTCTCGTCAAATTCGATTTTTTGGGTCTCAAAACCCTTACCGTGCTCGATATTGCGACGCGACTCATTAACGCGCGGCCGGACATTCAAGCCAAGACTCAATCGGGGCAAGCGGCCTTCGATCTAACGAAGCTTCCGCTCGACGACAAAGCGACTTACCAACTTCTGGGGTCTGGCGAAACGAAAGGCGTGTTCCAGCTCGAGTCGAGCGGTATGCAGCAGCTCTTCAAAGATCTGCGCGCCGACTGCTTCGAGGACATCATCGCGGCGGTCGCGCTCTATCGTCCGGGTCCGCTCGGCGCAGGCATGGTGACGAACTTCGTGAACCGCAAAAACGGCCGCGAAGCGATCGGCAAAATGCACGATCTCGTCGACGAATTGCTGAAGCCGACGTACGGCGTCGTCGTTTACCAAGAGCAAGTCATGCAGATCGCGCAGGCGCTCGCGGGCTACTCGCTCGGCGGCGCAGATCTTCTTCGTCGCGCGATGGGCAAAAAGAAGCCCGAGGAGATGGCGAAGCAAAAGAGCATCTTCATCGAAGGCGCGACCGCGAAGGGCGTCACGACCGAAGACTCCGAACGTATTTTCGGTTTGCTCGAGTACTTCGCAGGTTACGGCTTCAACAAATCGCACTCGGCGGCGTACGCGCTCATCACGTACCAAACCGCTTATTTGAAAGCACATTATCCCGCCGAGCTCCTCTGCGCGATCATGACGAGCGACAAAGACAAAATCGAAAAAGTCGTTCGCACGATTGCGGATGCACGCGCGCTCGGCGTCACGGTTTTGCCGCCCGACATCAACGAAAGCGACACGGATTTCAAAGTCATCTACACGCATCCGCTCGCTGGCCAAGGCGGCCCGGAGAAAAAAATCGCGCCGCGCGCGTTCGTGAAAGACAAGCTCGGGCCGGAGATTCGCTTCGGCGTCGGCGCAGTTCGCGGAGTCGGCGGTGCAGCGCTCGAGACCGTCTTCGAATCACGCGCGGCCGGCGGGCCGTTCTTCGACATGTTTGATTTTGCATCACGCGTCGACGCGAAGAAGCTGAATCGCAGCGTGTTCGAAGCGCTCGTGCAATGCGGCGCATTCGATCAAACCCTGAAAAAAATGGGCGTTTCGCGCGCTCGCGCATTTGCTGCGATCGATATCGCGCTCGAACGATCACGATCCGCCAGCCGCGATCGCGAGGTCGGCCAAACGAATTTGTTTGGC
>JBDTFL010000255.1:0-3098 GCA_039937955.1 Polyangiaceae bacterium
CGCGTCTTCGTTGGAACGAAATCGTCGATGACGCCGTCACCTTCCGGAAGAATGGTCTCCGCTTTCGCGAGCGATGCTCCGGCCAGCGTGGTCTTCAAAATTTTTCGCTTGGGCGCATCCTTCGACGACAGGAGGAAGAGCGATCCATTCGCGGCGCGCATCTCTTTCACGCCGTCGTCTTTGGTGGCGATCTGCTTCCACGTTCCGCCAGCCGGCAACATGAATTGATCCCATTTGTCGCCGTCGCCGATCTCCATGCGCGCGACGATGGTCTTGCCGTCGTCGGAGTTTTTCACCTCCCACTGCGCGATGCGCGGCGAATCTTTGCCGAGCGCGAGCTTGTCGTTTTCGTTTTTGTCGCCCAGCTTGTGGAAGTAAATCCGCTGGTAAACGCCGTCTTTTGGCGCGTCTTTTTCGCGTGCGGCGTGCGTGTAGAAAAAGCCGCTCGAATCAATTTTCCACGCAAGGCAATCGCCTTCGCCCGCGCCTTCCGCTTGCTCGACGGCGTCGGTGCCGTCTTTTCCGGTCGCGACATTGAAGACGTGGATGTCCCCTTTTTCAGCGCCGCCTTTCGCGAGCGCAACGGCGACGCGTTTTCCGTCGGGCGACGGAGCGAACCAACCGATCGAAGTTCCGCCACTCGGATCCATCGCAGCCGGATCAACGAGCACTTTTTCTTTGTCGATTGCGTCCATTGACGTGAGCACGATCAAATACGGCTGCTGCTTCGGCGGACGGCGCTCGAGCGCGAAGATCGCCCCGCCGCGAGCGGTCACGCCTTCCCAAGACGGCGACGAATCACCCATGAGCGCCGCCACGCGCGAAGCAATCGCTGCGTGTTGCGGATCACCATCGAGGATGCCGCGCGCCAACGTATTTTCCGCGTCGGACCACGCGGTGACGTTCGGATCTTTGGAATCCTCGAGCCAGCGGTAGTCGTCGGTCACTTGAAGATTGCCGTAGCTGTCCGTGACGGTTTTTTTCGGTGCTGCCGGATAGCTCGGTTTTTTCGGCGCCGGCGTGCTCGCAATGGCGGGCTTCGGACCGTTCATCACCGGCTGCGGCGGCGGAGCAGGCTGCGGCTCGTCACCACCGCACGCGACCAACGAGGCGAGCAACGTAAGAACGACCGACCCAGCAAAACGCGCGGAGATCATGCGCACTCGCTTATTACGACCTCAGCTCACCAACAAGACCCCTCGGCTCGCGATTTACACTGTAGTCGCTGAACTGCCATAAAATAAGCACATTCGTCACATCAATTGCACTGGACGGCCATGGAAGAAATGTCAGTGTTCCGGCGCCAGAATGCGCGTAACGACCTTGCTCGGGGCAGTCGCAGTCTTCTCTGTTGGATGTGCAACCGCTGTTGTCCCTGACGGCGCGGAGCCAGACATCAAAACCGACACCACCGACGATGCCGGCGGCGCAAGCAACACGAACGGCTACGGAGACGGATCCGACAGCGGATCGTCGACCACATCGGACGGCGGAAAGACAACGCCAAAAGGTGACAGCGGAACGACGACCGGCACCGGACCGTGCACGTTCGCTGGCGCGCTCGCGACCTACGATTTCACCGGCGAAGCTGGCGACCAAACGTCGACCGCCGCCACCTCGAAAGCGACCGGTGTCACGGCGAGCGATGTGAAACGCACGGGGGTCACGGCAGTTGCCGGTAGCGACTCGATCAACGCGAGCGGTTGGCCGACCGCCACGCACGCCGACACCACGAAATACTACACGCTGACCATCACGCCGCCGTCGGGTTGCTCGGTCGACATCTCGTCGATCTCGATCGCCGCGAGCGCCAGCGGATCAGGCCCGAGCACCGGCGCTGTCGCAACGAGCGACGACAGCTTTTCTGCAAAAACGACCTTCACCGCAAGCGGGACGCACTCGAACTCGGTGTCCGTTTCCGGATCGAGCACGCCGGTCGAAGTCCGCATTTACGGTTACGGCGCATCTTCTACCAGCGGCACCATGCGCATGGAGAACACGTTGACCGTCACCGGCGCGCTGACACCTTGAGAACAAAAGCCGAGCTGCGCGCAGGCGTCTAGGAAGCGGAGCTGCGCGCAGGCGTCTAGGATCAGGCGGGGGCTTTGCGCGAGCCTGCGCACATCTTGCCCATTCCTTTTTGATGCATCACGAGCAAGCCGTTTTGTACGGCTTTCATCTTCCCGCATCCGGAGCAACGCGCTTTCTCGCCGTCGGCAACTTTGGCCGCGGCGGGCTCGTTGTCTGAGTCTTTTCCGGGCTTGGAGAGATCCTCGAACTCGGGGACGTCCTTGTCGAGGTCGGCTTCCGGCTTCGCGGCGGGCTTGGCGACATGCGCAATTCCATTTTTCGCGACGCCATTTTTCGGAGCTGCAGCCGCTGCGCGCTGCGCCTCTTCGAACTGTTTTTCGCGGAGCTTCCGCATGTCGTCGAGCTTGCCCATTAGGGCTCTTCCTTAACATGGAGTAAGGGTGAACGATGCAAGATCCTTCGAACTCGGGCTCGGGTACGCGCTCCAGTAATTTCTCGGGCGGCTCCGGCGGTTCGAGCGGCTCCGCGAGCTCCGGCGGCGGAGCCACAGCTCGCGATCAAGACAGCTGTCGCGTTTGCGGCGGCGACGGTCGCATCGACAACGCATTCGGTCAGGTTGCACGCTGCCCGAGCTGTCACGGAAATGGTCGCCGCAGTGAGGACACCGGTTTTCACGACGTGACGAAAACGAAGGCCTCGCATCATCAGCGTTCGAACAAAGCGGCGGTCGCCGTAAAGCAAACGTGGCCGACCACGATGGACGGCATCAAGCTCGCGACTGAGATTCGGGATGCCGCAAACATCGCTGTGGACACGAAAGAGCGGCTCACGCGCGAGATCATCGATCACGAATCGACGCACGGTCAGTGCACGCAGACGTTTCTCAAAAAAGTGCGAAAGCAATTCAAGCCGTCGGCCTCACGCTGAAGCGCTGATCGCGAATCACCCTTATTTTCTCGATGATTTTATCGAGGAAAATTGAAATTGTACGTGATGGCGCTGGGCCGACCTTTGAACGGCTCCACGTGCGCCGCGCGATATTTCTGGATGATGCACTTGCCCTGATC
>JBDTFL010000256.1:0-4233 GCA_039937955.1 Polyangiaceae bacterium
CTATTTTTACCCACGAGTCGGGCTCTGCGGCTTTGCGGCTTGGGGACGACCGACCGGCGACGACATGCTGGCCTTGAGTCGCGTGCTCGCAGTCGAGCTCGATCAATCGCCGCACGTTTCGCTCGTCGACGTGCATCGCATGGAGAGCATCGAGACGGCCGCGTTCCAGACCATCCAAGACTACGTGCGCGCGAATCATGAGGCGCTCGCGCGCGTCGTCACGAAGCTCGCTCTCGTGCGTCCACGCGGGCTGATGGGCGCCGTGACCGCCGGATTTTTTGGAGTGCAAACACCGCCCTACCCTGTCGACGTGTTCGACGATGCCGAACGGGCGCTGCATTGGCTCGGCGTCGAGAATGCATTTCGAATCGGGCTCGACGACATCGTCGCCGAAGCAAGCGGATCGCCGGCGCTCCTCAGTCTGATGCGCGCGTGGATCGTCGAGCATCTCGACAAGCCGAAGATCGGCGATGCCGCGCAAGCACTCGGCACGTCGGAGCGAACGCTTCAACGAAAGCTCTTGGAGCACACGACGACGTTTCAAAACGAGGTAAATTCCACGCGAATTCGCGAGGCGCAACGGATGTTGCTCAACACCGACGCGCAGCTCACGCGGATTGCGCTCGACGTCGGTTGCGGGTCGCTCGCGACGTTCAGCTCGCTTTTTCGGAAGCGAACGGGTCAAACGCCGAGTAGTTGGCGAACGAAAATGCGCACGAAAGAGTGACTGGCGGAATAGAGCAATGCTTTGGCGTGGTCTCGAAAAACTCGAGACCGCCAGGCAGGTAACAAGATGTAGGCACCCTTCGAAAGGACCTACGCATGAATCGCTCGCTTCTGTTCGTCACTTCCGCCGCGCTGTGTTTTTCGTGCTCATCATCGTCGTCGAGCAGCTCGCCGCCAAGCAGTGCCGCAACGAGCGGCGGAGACGCTTCGACGAGTAGCTCGTCATCGGCGACTAGCGACGCAGGTGCAGCTCCGATCGGCGGCGTCGTGCCCGGAGGTACTGCGGCGCTCAGTGCCGACGGTTTCGTCGACACGATCGGTGTTGCAACGCACATGAACTACTTGGATCTGGTTTATGGAACCGCGTTCGATTCGATCATCGAGCCGGAGCTCGTGAAGCTCGGCACGCGACACTTGCGTGACGGCATCGACAATTGGCCCGACCCGACCGACACGCGCCTCAATGCATTGGCGACAACCCATGGCATCAAGACGACCGCCGTATGCAGCATCCAAAATGGAGCGCCCGACGAAGCGGCTCACTGCATCACCGAAGCCAATGACATGTCGTCCGCGATCGAAGCGTTCGAAGGCGCAAACGAGCTCGACAACAACGACTCAAGTTGGACGACCGACTATGCGCGTTTTCAGGTCGCGCTGTTTAACGCGGTAAAATCCAGCAAATATGCGGCGCTGCCGGTGCTCAGCAATGCGTTAGCCGGATCCGATCGTGGCAACCAGCTCGTCATTCCGAAAGGCGTGAGCTTGCCGGCGTTCATGGATTTCGGGAACATGCACACGTACCCGATCACGCTGACGCCGACGAACGGCATCGCGCAGCACATTACGGATTATGGAAAGTACGTAAGCGGTACCAAACCATTGATGGTTACGGAGACCGGCTATCACAATGCGGTCAACGCCACACAATGCTTGACCTGGTGGCCAGGCGTATCGGAAGCGGCCGGTGGAAAGTATGCGGTCCGCACATATCTCGAATATTTCAACCTCGGCATCAAGCGTTCATTTCTCTACGAGCTGATCGACGAGCACGTCGACCCGACTTGCAACGAGAGCAACATGGGACTGCTTCGCAACGACGGAACGGAGAAACCAGCGTTCAAGGCGATCGCGAATTTGACCGGTCTGCTCGATGATCCTGGTCCCGCGTTCACGCCGCGCACGCTGAAATACACGGTCTCCGACGCGTCGTCGCTGGTCCATCAAACCTTGCTCGCGAAGCGAAATGGGCGGGTTTACCTAGTGCTTTGGCAAGATGCCGTGAGCTACGACACGACCGCGAAGCATGACATCGTCGTGCCGACGCAAAGCGTGACATTGAGCATCGAGGACACGTTCAGCCACGTGAATGTCTATCTGCCCTTCTCGGCTGCGACAGCTGCGTCATCGCCGACCTTCGCGCACACGTTGAAAGTGGACGTTCCGGATCATCCGTTGGCGATCGAGCTGATTCCTTGATGAACGATACGATCCTTACGGGAAGAAAACCACGAGCTCGCATCGGGGAACATTGATGCTCTTCAGCCAAGTCACCGGGTTATGAGCAGACGACTGCGCTACACTTTGGATGTGTCGCGAATGATCTGGGTGTGCGGGGTCATCGCCGCAGCGATGTCACCGGTAGCATGCAGCTTGTTCGTCGACACCGACGGCCTCACTGGCGGAACCGAAAGTAGCGCGGACGCAACATCGTTCGACTCGGCGGGAGACTCCGCGATCACTGACGCGATCTCCCCGCGCGACACGAGCACGGCGACCGACGCGTCGGCGCCGAGCTGCGATGCACAATTTTGCGAATCGTTCGATCTGTCTGCTTCGCTCCCGGGCGTGTTCACCCCGGCGCACGCGGGAACGGGCGGCAGCCTCGCAATCGTGACTCGCGGCTTGTCTCTTCCCAACGCCGTCGAGTTCGAACAAGCGGTCAACGCCGGACAAACCGAGAGCGCGATCGTCCACACGTTTCCCGGCGCACCAACCAAGTTTCATTGCGAGCTCGATCTGCAGATGGAGACCGATCCCCAAGTGAACGGCGAGCTCGACTACATCGTCGTGCACGCGCAAGGCATCGATCACACGCCTACTTATGAGGTATTTCTCGCGAAATACGGACCTTCGTGGACGATCGCCGAGTACGCTGGTTTCGACGATGGCGGCCAGCTCAATCACTCGGCGGGCTTCACGAATGCGCCGGCGATCGGAATCTGGACGCATGTCGTCTTCGAGTCCGACGGCTCGACGCTCACGGCAATGTTCGACGGCAACACGCTCGGAATTTTGCCGTCGCTCTCGAGCATCGGATCGCAAACGGCGACGTCGCGCACACTGACCCTCGGATCCGCATACGCAACGGCCAATACGTCAGACATCAAAATGCTGATCGACAACGTCGCGTGCTCGTTTCTCCCCTAATTGCTTGGTTCGAGATTCGTTCACGGGCTCGGCGGTGGCATCGCTTCGCAACCGAGAAGACCTTTGTCTCCGCAATGCGTGTGCATGCACGTCACCATGTTGGCGCGACCAACGTCGTTCATGCCCGACAGCGTGCGATAGCAATCGGAGAGCGAAACGCCGAGCGTCGCGTCCGAGCATCCTTTGAGGATCGCATCGCATTGCGAAGCGACCTGTGAGGTCGTTGGTGTCGTGGGCGTAGGCTCGGGCGGCGGCGCAGATGCGATGTTCATCGACGTCACCATCGATTGGTTTCGCGCGGGCGTGTCCTGACACGCGAGCATCAGCGCTTCGTGTCCGCACAGTGCAACGCGCGTCGCGTCGCACGTTTCGTTGCCCTTCAATTTGTTGAGACACGCAACTGCGTTCTCCGCGACCTTAGGCTTCAGCGCGCTCTTGAAGTCTTTGCATCGCCGCGCGGCGACGCTGCCAGAGCTACCGCACAAACCCTCGTCGCTCGCGTTCGGCAAGCTCGCTGCCGGGCAATCACCTGGCGCACCAACCGCGTCGTCACATGCGGGTGCGCTCGTGAGCATCGCAGTGGCCGCGCGCGCTTCGGCTTGTGCATTCGCGGTTGCGCCGTTCGCTTTGTCGAGCGCCGCTTGTTCTTCCTGCGAGTGCTGTCGCGCGGCGTCGTTCGTGGCTTGTGCTTTTTCGTGCGCGTGTTGATTGAGGAGATAGCCACCGCCACCACCTGCCGCGAGCGCGCCTACGATGTACAGAAATGATGCTCGATCGACCATGACAGCCTCCCTTGGTTTGCCATCCGCCACGCACGAACTGAGCCGCTGCGCGTGGTCCGCAATGTCGAGCAGTTACGAGTCAGCTGTGCGGGGGCTGTAGCCTTTTTCCACGCTTGTTCGCCCTAAGTGTGGCGATCGCGACGTCACCATCGGAAAAAGGAAGCGTCGCGCCCTCGCGGATTTGCACGCGTTCGTGGCCCTTTCCGGCGATGAGAACGAGGTCTTCGTCGCCTGCATTTTCGAGAGCGATTTCGATCGCGCGCGCACGATCGAGCTCAAGAACGATATCCGCATG
>JBDTFL010000257.1:0-5721 GCA_039937955.1 Polyangiaceae bacterium
CGCGCTGCTGAAGCTCGGGCGCGCGCGGATCGTGTGACGCACCGAGCGCGGATTTGATTTCGTTGAGCGCCTTGAGCTGACTGAAAAGCTGAACGTCACCGAGCGAGCCGGATCCCGTCAGCACCTGCCGGACGCGATCGATTTCGCCGGCGAGCGCTTCGATGCCGACACCGGACGCACCCACGCGACGCGCGTTTGGATGATCGCGAAAGTGCGCCTCCAAAACCGGCGTGACGATCGCCTCGAGAATTGCCGCTTGATCCTCGTTGTTCCAAACGTGCTTCAAGATGAAAAAATCCGAGGCGTCGGGATTGCTGCGACCGTCGAGTAATGCGCTCGCGGCGAAAAGCTTCAGCAATTTGACGGCGCGACGATCACTCAGCGTGATGCCCTCGGCGCGAATCTGAAAAACGATGCCCTTGTAGGCCGAAAAAAATTCTTCCGAGAATTTCAGGCGCTGCGCAGCCGTTTTGTGGAGCGCCGAGATCTCAGCCGCAGATGCGAGCGGCTGAATGGGCGCGTCGGTCAAACCCATCACCTCGTGATTCAAGCCTTTCACGAGCAGATCGTTGAAGTGGTACGCGTCCAGATTGTCGCTGCGAATACGCAGGAGAAAGCGATCGAAAATCGCGGTGAGCGTTTCGTCGGTTGGAACTTCGTTCGACGCGCCGAAGCACGAGAGCAGCGGCGTCTTCAAAACGGTACCGCCCGATGTGTAGCGGCGCTCGTTCAAGAGCGTGAGCAGCGCGTTCAAAATCGCCGAGTTCGATTTGAAAACCTCATCGAGAAAAACGATCTCCGCTTGCGGGAGCATTCCTTCGACGCGCCGTTCGTAACGACCTTCGCGAAACGCAGCGATGTCGACCGGTCCGAAAATTTCGTTCGGCTCTGTGAAACGCGTCAGCAAGTATTCGAAATACTGCGCCGACAAAAGTCGCGAAAACATGCGAATCAAAGCTGATTTCGCGGTTCCCGGCGGACCGATCAGCACGGCGTGCTCGCCTGCCAAAACCGAAATCAACAAAAGCCGAATCACCTCGTCTTTGCCGAGGAACGTCGACTCGAGCGTCTTCGCGATCATCGCGAGCCGCTCGGAAAGCGGAGTCGCTTGATCCAGGTCGGGTCTCATGCCGTTTCGAATCTACGACGCTAACACACGAAAATGCGAGGCTTCGTAGTAGACTGGCGTCATGCTCTTGGAGCGCGCGATTTCGGTCCTGGCTTTCGGGTCGCTTTTGGGTTTGGCCATTGCACCGTCGTTGGGCTGCACCGCCGGAACCGCCAGCAGCGACTGCGCGCTGAACAGCTGCAACAACGGAGCATCCGTCAAAATCTACGCAAACGTGACGGCCGACGTCATGTCCGCATCGACGGTAACTGCTTGTCTCAACGACGGCTGCGTGAGCGGCACGCCGACCAGCCTCCCGAGCTCGACCAGCGCACGACTCACGATCGCGCTGCAAGGTGCGCTCAGCGTTAGCGGGTACATCTCGGGCCCTGATCCGGTTAAAGGATATTTGATCGAGGCGGACTTCGACCTCAGCACCGCCGCCACCGCGAACGGCGACATTTACAAGCTCGCCGTCGTGTCGAACGGACAAGCGGTTCCCGGCCAAGTGACGCAGCCGGCGACGTACACGAGGAGCACGCCGAACGGCGCGGATTGCCCGCCGACGTGCGAGACCGTCGACATCGAACCTCAGTAAGCAGATCCAAATTCACCACATATTTCACGCGGCGCTTCGCGAGCGCTACGATGTCGTCCATGCCCCCGGCGAAGTCGACACGTGTTTCCATAGCAAAACAGGGGCTCACAGATATTTTGGAGCGTCTCAGCGAGCTTCCGCCGAGCGCTCGGGTGCGGGAGCTGCGAGCCAAAGCGATGGCGTACGAAAGAGTGGTGCGCAATTGGGAGCGCACGCCGCCAACGGAAGAGCAGCGCTCGGCGATGATGAAATGCGTCATCGATCTGAACGTCGAGACGATGGGCGAAGGTCACAAAGAGCAGAAAGAGGATTGACGTTCGACGCGTGAACGGTGACCGTTCGCGGCGTGAAACGCTCATTTACAAGCCTTCTTTCGTTCGCGGTCGCCGTAGCAGCATGCTCGCCTGCCGCGCCTCCGCCGACGTCTGCGCAACCGCTCTCGCACGCCGTCGTCGCGCCTCCCCCCGCGAGTGAGCCCGCGCCCGAGGCTCGCGCCGATGGACGACTGCCCGCGACCGTCACACCGCTTCGCTACGATCTGAAGTTCGACGTCGATCCGAATCAGACCGGATTTCGCGGCATCACGACGATTCTCGTGCACGCCGGATCGCCTACGTCATTCGTGGTGCTCAACGGCCGCGCGATGCAGCCGACCAAAGTGATCGCGCAAATCGCAAAAGGCGAAATTCCCGGAACGTGGACCACACGCCGCGCGCACGGCTCGGTCGCGGACGACGAATTGGTTTTGCATTTTGCGCAGCCCATTCCTGCAGGCGACGCGAAGATCGAGGTGTCGTACGAGGCGCCGTTCGCGAACGATTTGGCGGGCCTCTACAAAGTGACCGACGGCGGAAAGCCATACGCGTTCACGCAATTCGAAGCGACCGACGCGCGTCGGGCTTTTCCGTGCTTCGACGATCCGCAATACAAAGTGCCATTCGACGTGAGCATCCGCGCGCCGAAAGGCCTCCTCGCGGTCGCGAATGGTCCGGAGACGAAGCGCGAGGATCAAGGCGACAAAACCACGTTCACGTTTGCGACCACCCCGCCCTTGCCAACGTATTTGGTGGCGATCGCAGTCGGTGATTTCGACGTGCGCGAAGGCCGCAAGACACCGTTTCCGATTCGCCTGATCACGACCAAAGGAAAATCAGGACAGGGAACACTCGCGCTCGAGACCGCTGCGGCGCTCGTCGATCGTCTGCAGACGTATTTCGGAATTCAGTATCCGTATCAAAAGCTCGACATCGTCGCGGTTCCGGATTTTGCAGCGGGAGCCATGGAAAATGCGGGTCTCGTGACATTTCGCGAAGAGCTTTTGCTTCTTCCGCCGGACAACGTCGGCACGCGCGCGAAGCACATTCAAGCGGCGGTCATCGCACACGAGTTCGCGCATCAGTGGTTCGGCGACTTAGTGACGATGCCGTGGTGGGACGACATTTGGCTGAACGAAGCATTCGCAACGTGGATGGAAGCGAAGACGCTCGACGGTTACGAGCCGAGCTACAACGCGACGCTCGACATGGTGCGCGACGGTTTGTCGGCGATGCGCACCGACGCATTGAGCTCGGCGCGTGCGGTTCGTCAGCCCGTAGCAACCGCTGGTGAAGCGGACGAAGCGTTCGACGATTTGACGTACGACAAAGGTGCGGCGGTCATCGCAATGCTCGAGGACTACGTCGGAGCAGAGACATTTCGCTCGGGCGTTCGAGCCTATTTGCGACGTCACGCGTTCGGAAGCGCGCGCGCAAAAGATCTCTTTGCCGCCATCGACGAAGCTCACGGCGGCGGCGACGACGTCGCGCGAATCGCATCTTCGTTTTTGGATCAAACCGGTTTTCCGACCATCACCGTCAACACGAAATGCGACGGCAAGTCGTGGTCGGCGAGCCTGACCCAGCAAATGTGGAAACCGATCGGCGCCGATCAGCCCGCGCAAAAAACGTGGGTTGTTCCGCTTTCGCTTTTCTCTGACGTCGACAAAGCGGGCACGTCTCATCACGTCCTGCTTGCGAGCGGTGAGAGCAACACGGATTCATTTCCGGCGAGCAAGTGCCCGAAATTCGTGACGCCCAATGCGCAGCAGGCGGGTTACTTCCGCTTCGTCGTGCCGGAAAAAGAGCTGGTTCCGCTCATGCGCGCCAAGCTGAGCCCGGCGGCGCGAACGGGCCTCGTCGCAAATGCTTGGGCGAACATCCAAAATGCATCGCTGCCTCCTGCGACATTTTTGGAAGGCTTGAAGACGCTCGATGGGGAGAAGAATCGCTTCATCGTGAGCGAAGAGGCCGACGTGCTCACACAGATGAACGATTCCGTGATTGACGACTCGAGCCGTCCGCAATTTCAGAAATTCGTCGCATCGCGGCTGGGTCCGCTCGCGAACAAGCTCGGCTGGGAACGCAAAGATCGAAAGACGCCGCCGACGCCCGCGCAAGAGGACGACGCGCTTTTGCGTCGTGACTTGATGTTTGCCGTGGCGAGCCTGTCAGAAGGCAACGCGCTGGCGCAGGCCGAAAAAATGGCCACGCAATGGCTGAAGGATCCGTCGTCGGTTGACCCGGACACCGGACCGATCGCGCTCGAGCTCGCGTCACGTCACGCGAAAGCCGATCGTTTCGACGCGCTTCGTGCTGCCGCAAAAAATGCGACCACGCCGCAGTATCGCGTGGCAGCCATCCGCGCGATGGGGGGTTTCGGCGATCCGGAATTGCTGAAAAAAGCGCTGGATTGGACGATGACCGACGAAGTGAAAGAGCAAGACGTGCGTTACGTGCTGCGCGCCGCTCTCTCCAATCGTGCGTCGCGCGCGACGGTTCTTGCGTGGACCAAAGCGCATTGGGAAGCGGCGCTGAAAAAGGAGCCGGGCCTCGGTCGCGTCGTTTACTTGAGTGTGGTCGGCAACATGTGCGACGCGGACAGCATCAACGATGCGCACAATTTTTTCGGCGCGCACCTCGCGGAGATCGAAGGGGGCGCGCGTCCGTTCGCCGAGGACATCGAGCGTGCGAACAATTGCGTGAAGCTGCACGACGTTCAAGCGGCAGCGTTCACGAAAGCGCTCGGCGGAAAAGCTCCCGTCGTCACCACGACGACGTCTCCGACGACGACAGCTCCCACCAAATAGTCGGACGCTGCAGTAAACGACGGGCAGGATTCGTGAGAACCGCCGTTCACGACGGCGGCGGCCGATCCGAGAATCGTCTTTTTTTAAAGGTCTTCGGCGCTGGGAGCGCTGAACCGAGCAGCGCGCCGTGCGCCTGCTTACATCGAGCCGCGAGCCACGAACCAGATCGCGCCGAGCGCGATGAGCCAAAGCACGATCATCACGAAGATCGTCAAACCGCTGCGCGATTTCCTTTTCGCGAGTGGCGCGTCGGGCGAGACGATCGGAAGATCGGCTTTTTTCTCGACGATCGCGGTCGATGCTGCGACAGCAGGCGCATCGGCAATGGTTGCAGCAGGCGGTTGTTCGTCGGTGGGCGGCATTGCGGCTTCGTCGCCGAGCAGCGCGTCGAGATCGCCTTCTGATTCGGTCGCCTGAATTTCAGGCGCCGCATCCTGCGTCTCTTGCGGCGGTTCTTCTGTTGCAGCGGGTGTTGCTGATGCAGTCGCAGTTGCCGCGGGATCAGGTGGCGGAACTGACGTCTCGGCACCGCGCGGAGGCCAATTGGCGGGCGGCGCAGTACCGATGAGCGTCATCTTCTTGCTCAAGCCACCGAATGCGCTGGTTCCGCGGAATGCCGGCGCGAGCGATGCAGCAGGTGCTTGGGCGGCAGCTGGCGGCGGATTTACCGCACCAGGCTGTGCGGCCGGCGGCATGAGATTCGATTGTCCCTGCGCCGTTGCAGCAGCTGTTGCAGCGGCGATCGCTGCGAGTGCTTCCACGGGCACGTCGCGAACGACGGTCGCTGCTTCTTCCTGTTGGTCGTGAGCTCGCAACCGTGCGGCTTCCGCGTCGGGCGGCGGAGCGGATGCTGCAACCGGTGACGGCCTGGGCGTCGCGGCAACTTTCGGC
>JBDTFL010000258.1:0-3233 GCA_039937955.1 Polyangiaceae bacterium
ATGATCCTTGGCTCAGCGAGGCCATGCGTCGTCGACAGGCTTACGTGGTCGAAGACGCGCGCAGTCATGAAGGCGCAAACGTCGAGCGCTTCGCAGCCATCGGCGGCGCGGTCAGCGTGATCGTCGCTCCCGTCATGCTCGGCGGTCGCGCGCTCGGCGCGATCGAAATCGTGAATCCGATCGACGGCGCACCCTTCGGCGAGGATGACGGCAACGCGCTCGCCTACATGGCCGAACAATTCGCCGAGTTCGTTTCGTCGCATGGCCTCGTCACCGACGAAGGCCGCATTCGTCGCGCATCGATGCAGCCGCCGGGTTAGGCGCCAGAACTGGCGGGACGACGCGCCAGAATGGCGCCACCGCGCAGGTAGGCGTTTTTTGCGGTAAGACGCGTGGTTGATGGAACGTGAGCGCCGCCCCGTGAGCTTCATGCTCTTGCCGGTCGTGCTCCTCGCGATCGGCGTGCTCACCTATTTCACATTTCGCACGACGTTCCAGGTCGAGCGTCTTCGTCAGCAATCCGTTCTCGAAGCGAGCCTCGCGCTCGCGACGGAAAAAGCCGATCGCCTCGACAAGCAAATCGTCGATCAGGACAACGTCCTGATGTCGATCGCCGATCCCGCGCATCTTTTGGATCTGAACGATCGCTGGCTGCCGACCGCGCAACGCGAGACGCCGACTGTGCGCGCGATCTTGGTGCTCGACGATTTCGGCGACGTGCTGGCGTTTGCTTCTCGCGCGGGTGGCGCGTGGAGTGAAGAAGAAGAATTTCGTCGTCTGCTTGTGGAGCGAATGCTGCCGGGCATGGACGTGTCATCACTTCCGCCCGACGAATTACGGCATTTGCATCGCTCGTTCGGAAAAGACAGCTACCTGCTTTCGTATTTTCGTCGCGAGTGGGAGGGCCACAAATATCTCGTCGTCGCGTGGCACGACATCGGTCGCATCGTGAAGTACGCGCTGCCCACGCTCTACACCGAGGGCGCCGGCGCGGCCTCCAATCGTGTGAACGTGATCGACGAAGAAGGGCGACTCATCTTCGGTCCGCCGCTTCGCAGTGGTGAGTTCACCGTCGCCGTTCGCTTTCCGACGACCCTCTACAATTGGCGTCTTCAAGTTTCGCCGGCTGCGAGTGAGGAGCTCGCGTCGCGCGTGCAAAATCGCAGGCTGCTCGAGCTCGTGATGGTCGTGCTTTCGTCGTGCGTGATTTTGGCGGGCGTCGCAGTGATTTTGATCGCCGCAGAAAAAGAGCGACGCGTGTCGGCGCTGAAGAGCGAGTTCGTCGCGAACGTGAGCCACGAGCTCAAAACGCCGCTCGCTCTCGTGCGCATGTTCAGCGAGATGCTGCAAAGCGGACGCGTCGCAAGCCCACAAAAACAGCAGGAATATCTCGATATCATCGTCAGCGAGAGCGAGCGCCTCTCGGCGCTGATCGAAAATGTTTTGGATTTTGCAAAGGTCGAACGCGGACGCGGCGCTTACGATTTTGCCGAAGCCGATGTGAGTGATGCCGTTGCAAAAGCAGTTGCAGTCTACAAGTATCGTGCAGAACGTGAAGGCATCGAGATCGCCGCGTGCATCGAGCCCAACATCATCGCGCGCATCGACGATCGCGCCATTCAGCTCGCCGTCATCAACTTGATCGACAACGCATTGAAGTACGCACCCGAAGGAAAAGTCGTAACCGTGCGCGCCGAACGCGAGGGCGCACAGATCGCCATTCGCGTGACCGATCGCGGCCAAGGCGTAGCCCCGAGCGATCGCGAACGCATCTTCGAGCGCTTCGTGCGCGGCGAAAATACATTGGGCAAGGACGCCCGGCCGGTCCGCGGGAGCGGTATCGGTCTCTCACTCGTGAAGCACATCGCCGAGAGCCATGGAGGCGCAATCACGGTTGAAGAACCGGATGAAACGCCTGAAATTGCGCCGAATCGTGAGAAATCGCCCGACAGCTCAGACGTGGACGGCACCAAAGCTCCAGAGCGCCAAAGAGGCGCCACATTTTTACTTAAGCTTCCGTTACTCGATTCCCCCTTGTCGTGAGCCCCGCGCGGGATATCGTTTATTCCAAGGCGCATTTCTGCGCCGCTGTATCGAGTGTTCGGGCCGAAGGCTCGAAAGGATCGAGGGAGGTCCTGTTTTTCCTGCATGGCGAATGAAGATGCGAAGCTGTTCGTGGCCGGATTGCCTGACAGCATCTCGGAAGAAGTTCTCAAACAACTGTTCGAAGCAACCGGCGGGACGGTAGTCAACGTCAGTCTGCCGAAGGACAGAGCTACAGGTCGCTCACGTGGTTTCGGGTTCGTCACGCTGTCGACGTCCGCTGAAGCCCAGGCCGCTCGCGATGCCTTGGACGGCTCGATGCAAGCGGGAAAATCGATATCGGTTCGTCCCTTTCAAGCCGAGCCTCCACGTCGTGATGGACCGGGAGCTGGTCCCCCATCGGGTCCGCGCATGGGCGGCGGCGGCATGGGCGGCGGCATGGGTGGTCCACGTCCGAGTGGCGGCGGCGCAGGTCCGGGTGCGCCCGATCGCACGCTCTACGTCGGCAATCTTCCGTACGACGTCACGCAAGTCGAAATCGAAACGCTCATCAACACGGTTGGCGGCTCGACGGGTCAAGTCGTGCGGGTTCATTTGCCGACCGATCCAGATGGTCGCAAACGCGGCTTCGGATTCGTCACGATGGCGAGCGCCGACACCGCGAAGACCGCATCGGAAGCGCTGAAAACAGCTGATTTGCGCGGGCGTCGTCTCGTCGTGAATCTCGCGCACCCGAAGGGCGACCGTCCTGCAGGTGGTGGCGGCGGTTATCAAGGTGGCGGCGGCGGTGGTGGATATGCCGGCGGTGGTGGTGGCGGCGGTGGCTTTGGCGGTGGCGGTGGTGGATACGGCGGCGGCGGTGGTGGCGGTGGCTTCGGCGGACCGCCCGCATTCGGTGCACCTCCGGCTCCGGCGCGCAAAAGCTTCGACGACAAGAAGCGAAAGCACGGCGGCCCAACAACCGAAGACGGACCAAAAAAGCGGCGTTTTGGGGGCTCGGATCGCGGCGCTGGCGGCGGCAGCGGGCGTGAGGATGACTGGAAGAGGGGTGTCGGGGGCGGCGGAGATAAGGACGACGACTGAGGGTAGCCCGCGGCATTCTTTTGTCTTGGCGGGGCCCGACTGTCTGGAAAGGGGGCCCCCTCAATTTGCAATGCAAATTGAGCCTCCCCCGTCGTTGCTCCGCAAAC
>JBDTFL010000259.1:0-4798 GCA_039937955.1 Polyangiaceae bacterium
TGCCGCCGCCTTCGACGCCGGTGCTGACGCCGCCGTACGCGCCGAGCTTGTACTCTTGCGCGGACGCTGGAGCGGCGGAGAAAATCATTGTCGCGACGAGCAGGGCGCAACCCGAGAGGCGTCTCATGGTTTCCTCTCGCCCTTCGCGGCGCGGTTCGGCAAAACGTCATTTCGAGCTTGTTTTTCCGGCTTTTGCGGAGCGTCGCTTCCGCCGTCTTTCGCGTTCGAGTCGACCTTCTCGTCCGATTTGACGTCCGATTTTTCAGCGGCATCTGGCTGCGTCGGAGTCGCGGGATCGAGGAGCTGCGCGCTCACGACCACGTCGACACGACGATTTTGCGCGCGACCTTCGGGCGAGGCATTCGTCGCGATCGGATGAAACTCAGCGTAACCCGCAGCGCTCAAGCGACTGGGCTCGATGCCCGCATTCGCAAAATCCGCGACGACTGCCGTGGCGCGGCTCGTCGACAAATCCCAGTTCGATCGAAAGCGAAATGTTCGAATCGGTTTGTCGTCGGTATGACCTTCGACGCGGATGTCGACTTTGCGCGTTTTGAGGTCGTCGGCCATGTGCGCAAGAACGCTGCGAGCGGCCGGTTGAATCTCGTCGGTGCCGCTCGCGAAAACCACGTTGTCGGCGAGCCGAAGCACGATCTCGTTACGACGAATGAGCACCTGCACACCCGCGAGCTCCTCTTTCTTCGACTTCTGCTCCATCATCGCGCGCAGCTCTTCGAGCTCGTTCGGAAGTGACGCCTCGCCTTTTCCGGCGATGGTGGTCGCGTCTTTCGTCGAGTTGCCACCGAGCAAGCTCTTGCCGCTTTCGGGAAAGACTTCGATGCCGACCGCTTTGGAAAACGATTCGGTAAAGCGTCCGACCTTCTGCGTGTCGACCTGCGAGCTGGCGAACATGACGACGAAGAATGCGAACAGCAGCGTCATGAAGTCGGCGTAGCTGACGAGCCAGCGCTCGTGGTTCACATGCTCAGGATGCTTCTTTTTACGGGGCATTTCACGCCGGCGCGCGCGCAGGTGCTGCGGCGGCCGCTCCCTTTTTGTCGCCGTGCTTCGGCACGAACTCACTGAGGCGCTCGCGAACGAGCTTCGGATTCATGCCTTCTTGAATCGCCAGCACGCCGGTCAGCATCATGTCTTTGACCTGCATCTCTTCGCGGACGCGCATCTTGATGCGACCCGCGAACGGCAAGAAGATGATGTTCGCCGCCGCAACTCCGTACACGGTTGCAACGAATGCAGATGCGATGCCCTCACCGACCGCGTTGATGTCGGAGAGGTTGCTCATGACGTGAATCAATCCGAGAACGGCTCCGATGATTCCGACGGTCGGTGTGTAACCTCCTGCTGCTTCGAAAACTTTTGCGCCGTCTTCGCCGTGCTCTTCTTGCTGACCAATCGCGATTTCCATCGTCTCACGCAGCGTCGTCGAGTCTGCGCCGTCGATCGCCATCATCAGCGCCTTCGACAAGAACGGGTCCGACGCGGTGGGCGCCACTTTTTCGAGCGCCAAAATTCCGTCACGTCGTGCGCGGTTCGCGTAGTCGACGATCTCGTCCAAAACTTTCTGGGGATCGAGCTTGCTCTTCTTCATGCAGCCAATCGCGCCGGAGAGAGCGCCTTTCAACGTGACGAACGGAAACTGCACGATGACGGCACCCAAGGTTCCGCCGAGAACGATCATCGCGGCCGGGCCACCGAGGATCGACTGGATTTTGCCGCCTTCTACGAGGCTGCCGCCCAAAATGAAAACGAGCGCGACGATGATTCCGATGAGCGGCTCCATTAGCGTCGACCCGGAATGCTGGAGTTGTAGCGACCGACGGGCGGCATCGAGGATCGATGCGGAGTCGGCAAAGCGCGTGGCGGATCACCTTCCAGCGTGCCGAGCGCCGTGTTGCCCGGCTCGGTCATGCGCACCGCGCGGCGATACGCGAGGACGGCGTCGATCAGCTCGTCGAGCGATTCCCGAACGATGATCTTCTCGCCGTTGAGCAAGAAGAGCGTGGTGTCCGGCGTCGCCTCGACCCAACCAATGTGATCAGGATTGATGGCGACAGTGTTGTTGTTCAGTCGAGTGAGCTTGAGCATCGTGACGACTCACTGAGCAACGAGCGCGCCAACGAAAAAGATACAAATTCAAAAGACAGATTTTAGAAATCAGGTGCCCCCTCCCGTCACGTGCTCGCTGGAGTGATTGCGTCCGAATAGAACGCGCCGAGCCATCTTGGACTGGCCCATCACGCGAGAAAACAAGGCATTTCACGCGCGACGCGCGCGAGCCGGACGCGCCTTATGAGACTCAGTACGTCGAGCAAATAAAATAATTCCACCTCACCCTGAGCGCGCGGAGCCGCCATCTTCTCGGCGGCGAGCACGCGATTTGGGGGAGGTCGCCGTGCCTACGGCGCGGCGGGAGGGGGCACTAAATTCTTCTAAAAAACTCTTGGCACGCAACGTGGATTGTCTTCGCTTGCGATGAGCAACATCCTCGACGGAATCGAACGACTGCACCAAGCGCTCGACTACCATTTGGAGCGTCACAATCTTTTGACGGCGAACCTCACGCACATCGACACGCCGGGTTACAAGCCGCTCGATCTCGAGCGCGGAGCGGCATTTCAAGGCGAATTGGAGTCCGCGATGGCAACGACCGATTCCGGTCACATCGCGTCGAGCGTGCACGGTCCGGATTTCAAGGTCGTCCAAGATCCGAGCAGTGCGGTCGGCATGGACGGCAACGGCGTCAGCATCGATCGCGAAGCCGTGAAAATTGCCGCGA
Source organism: Polyangiaceae bacterium (assembly GCA_039937955.1). Taxonomy (GTDB): domain Bacteria; phylum Myxococcota_A; class Polyangia; order Polyangiales; family Polyangiaceae; genus JAICXU01. The sequence goes on from JBDTFL010000259.1 coordinate 2,798, forward strand.
ACCATGTTCGCTACGAAGCACTCGCAGGTCTCGTTCAAGGCTCTCTCTCGAGCCTCGCGTGGGCTGCAAACGACGGGAAATAATTCATGAGTCATCAATTCAAAGTGGCAGGCGTTTTCAGCGCGATGGAAGTCGCAGCATCGGGCCTCACAGCCGAGCGCGGACGCATGAACGTCATCGCGTCGAACCTCGCGAATGCACGCACTACCAAAGGCGCGGACGGCCAGCCGTATCATCGCTTGGATCCCGTGTTTTCAAGCCATTCGGTGAACGAAAACTCGTTCGACCCGGTGCTCCGAAACGTGAGCGAGGTCTCGATGGACGGCGTGAAGGCCGACCAATCACCAGGACAGCTCGTGTACGACCCGGGTCATCCGGATGCGAACGCATCGGGCTACGTCGAGTATCCGAACGTCAACGTCGTGACAGAAATGGTCAACCTCATGACGGCGTCGCGCGCGTACGAAGCTGGCGTCACGTCGATCGAGTCCATCAAGAGCATGGCGAAAGCCGCGCTGAAGATCGGCACATGATCATCCACGGAATCAGCGGCAGCGACATCGCGCGCGTCCAGCCGTCCGATGCGCTCGTCGAAACGCCGAAGCAAGACGGTGTCGGCGGTAGCGGCGGCGTCTCGTTCGGCGACGTGCTCACGAAGACCGTCATGAATGCCGGCCACGACGATCAAGTCGCCACTCAAAAAGTCGACGCGCTTGCCGCAGGCGTCTCCGACGATCTGCACGGAACGATGATCTCGGTGAAGGAAGCCGAGATCTCGATGAAGCTCGTCGGATCCATTCGCAACAAGTTGCTCGATGCATTCCAAGAGCTCTGGAGGACCAGTGTCTGATCCGAAGAAGTCGCCGGCGCCGTCGTTCATCTCGCTCTTGCCGCCGCAAGTCAAAGTGGTCGTCGATCGCGCCCAGGCCTTGTTTTCAGCCCTTTCCAAGGGTGCGCGCGTTCTGCTTTTCTCGACAGCTGCCTTCGCCGCGATCTTCGTCGGCTACCTCGTTTTTCACGCAGCCAACGAGCAGTACGCGACGCTCTTCACGCAGCTCGATCGCGACGATGCATCGGGCGTCGTTGCGAAGCTCAAAGAAATGAAAGTGCCGTACAAGCTCTCGCAAGACGGCGCGACCATCGAAGTGCCGGAAGCGAAGGTCCTCGATTTGCGCCTCGAGCTCGCGACGACCGGTTTGCCGCGTGGCGGTGGCGTCGGTTTCGAGAGCTTCGACAAGATGCGACTCGGCGCGACCGAGTTCGAGCAGCGCGTCCTGTATCGCCGCGCGCTCGAAGGTGAATTGTCGCGAACGATTGGAACTATTTCTGGCGTCGAATCGACACGCGTGCACTTGGTGATGCCCGAGAAATCGGTCTTCGTTTCGCGCACCGAGCCTGCGTCGGCGTCGATCGTCGTGAAGATGAAGCCTGGCCATACGATCGATCCGCAAGAGGTCGGCGGCATCATCCACCTCGCGGCGTCGGCAGTTCCAGGTCTTACCTCCGAGGCCGTCACGCTCGTGACGACGGATGGGCAAATGCTTCATCGTCCGAGAAAAATAGGCGAAAACGGATCGTCCGACGACGACGACGGCGAAGGTTCTTCGTCGCATGCGCTCGAGACGTCACTCAGTGATCGCGCTCGCGAGATGATCGAAAAGATCGTCGGCCCTGGTCACGTCGACGTTCAAGTGAGCGCCGACCTCGACACCGCGCGCGTCGAGCATGTCGAAGATCACTACAACCCGGCCAGCTCCGTCATTCGTAGCGAAGAGGCTACGACCGAGCGATCCAGCGGTGGAGTCGACGACACTGTCGCCGGAGTTCCGGGCGCCGAGAGCAACGTTCCGAGCGGCAGCTCGGTCAACGCCGCGAAGGTTCCAGCAGTACCGAGCGCAGCGCCGGCAGCATCGTCATCGGCCGCTCCGAGCGCGAGCGCCATTGCGTCGGCGATCGCCAGCGCCACAGGACCATCGCCGCTTTCACTCCCCTCCCCTGCCA
>JBDTFL010000260.1:0-13458 GCA_039937955.1 Polyangiaceae bacterium
GGTCGACGTATCGTTCACCCGCCGCGCGATTTTGATCTTGAGGCGCACGTTGCTGCGCCTGCGATTTCCACGCGGGCGTTGGAACCTGCGATCCGGAATTCATCCACGCCGGGAGCGGATGAACATCACGCGACTCTCGTGCGCGATCGACGTAGCGCTCGTGTGGACGCGACGATGCACCGCGGGTAGCTTTTTGAACGAACGAATTCGCCGGAAAATCAGCCAGAAAGCGACTCGGGCGTCCCCAACGCGTGGTGCCGAAAATCTGGCGCATCGACGTGTGGGTGAGGGCGAGATGTTTTCGTGCGCGCGTGATCGCCACGTACGCGAGGCGCCGCTCCTCTTCCAATTCTTCTTCGCCGCCGGGCTCCATTCCTCGGTACGGAAACATCTCTTCTTCCATGCCGGTGATCACGACGCGCTCGAACTCGAGCCCTTTTGCGCCGTGCACGGTCATGAGCGTGACGCGACCTTCGTCGCTCATTTGATCGATGTCGCTGTGGAGTGAAACGCGTTCCAAAAATCCGCTCAGGTTCGGTTTCTCGCCGGCCGCGTCCATTTCAGTTTCGTAATCGCGCATCGAGCCAATGAGCTCGGCCAAGTTCTCGAGGCGCGCGTCGGCTTCAGCGCTGTCGTCGTTGCGGAGCGCTTCGCGATAACCCACTTTTTCCAAGATGCGATCCAGCACCGCGCTCGGCAGATTTTCTTTTTCGTACGCGCGAAAATCGATCAGCAGCTCACGAAGGCCGGCGAGCTTCTTTTTCGCGGCGGTCGGCACGTCTTCCGCTTCGTCGAGCAGATCCAAAACGTCGTGCAATTGCTTGCCGCGCGCGTTCGCGAACGTGGTCATGCGTTCGATGGTCGTGTGACCGATGCCGCGCGCGGGAACGTTCACGATGCGCAAAAAATCGACGTCGCTTCGTGGGTTCACGAGCACGCGCAAATAGGCGAGCGCGTCTTTCACCTCGGCGCGTTCGTAGAACTTCGTGCCGCCGACGATTTGATACGGCACGTTCGCGATGCGCAACGCCTCTTCCAAAACGCGCGACTGCGCGTGAATTCGGTAAAAAACAGCCATTTCACGAAGGCTGGTGCCTTCTGCGCGCGCCTCGGTCACGAACTTCGTCACGAAGGCCGCTTCGTCGTGCTCGTCGCGTGCGGCAACGATTTCAATCGCGGCGCCGTCTTCGTTGTCGGTCCACAGTTCTTTGGGCTCGCGATCGCGTGACGATGCGATGACGCCGAGCGCTGCCGACACGATGCGCTTCGTCGATCGATAATTTTGCTCGAGCTTGACCACGCGCGCCTCGGGAAAATCTTTTTTGAAGCCGCGAATGTTGCGAACGTCGGCGCCGCGCCAGCGATAGATGGACTGATCGTCGTCGCCGACCACGCACAAATTGTGATGGTCCTGCGCGAGCGCGCGAATCAGCCGATATTGCATGCGATTCGTGTCTTGGAACTCGTCCACGAGCACGTAATCGAAGCGCCTTCGAATCGTCAGCGAGTCTTCATTCTTCGGATCTTCGAGAAGCTTCACCGTACGCAAAATCAAATCTTCGAAATCGACCGCGCCCGCTTTCAGCAAGTGCGATTCGTACTGCGTGAAAATTTTGACGAGCGCTTCGTCGAAGTAATCGTCCGCGCTCATGTCCTCCGGCCCGCGACCTTCTTGCTTCTCTTTGTGAATGCGCCCGAGCACCGCGCGCGGCGGGTAACGCTTCTCGTCGTAATCGAGATCTTTGAGCACGCGCGTGACGACGGCCTTCTGATCTTGTGTGTCGTAGATCACGAAATCGCGTGGCAGCCCGATTGACGCTCCGTAACGACGAAGCAGCTTTGCGCACGTGGCGTGAAAGGTTCCGACCCACAGATCTTTCGCGAGGCCCTCGCCCACTTCTTCGCCGAGCGCGTCGACGAAAATTTTGGAGAGGCGCGTGCGCATTTCACCTGCCGCTTTATTGGTGAATGTGACGGCTAAAATTCGGTACGGCGCGACGCGATGCTCCGCCACCATGTTGGCGACGCGATACGTAATCACCCTTGTTTTTCCGCTCCCCGCGCCTGCGAACACCAAGAGCGGCCCGTTGATGTGCGCGACCGCTTCGGACTGCGGCACATTCAATTCGGGCAAGGACGACATCTCACTCTCGCTTAGCACGCGCGCCGCCGTTTCTGTACCCTCGCGGCATGTCGGAAGGCGATGCGCTTGCGATGCAACCAACGAGAGCGTCGCGCGAGCACGTCGTCGTCTTCGTCGTTTTGCTCGTGGGGTATGCGTCGTTCTATTTGTGTCGCGCGAACGTCGACGCTGCGCTTCCGCTTTTGCACGACGCGTTCAATTACGACAACGCCAAGCTCGGCACGCTCTCGTCGATCTCCATTGCCGTTTACGCGGGTGGAAAATTTTTCATGGGCGCACTGGGTGATCGCATCGGCGGTCGTCGCTTGATGCTCTGCGCGATGACCGGGTCCATCGCGTCCAGCTTATTTTTCGGGGTCTCGTCAGGTTTTTGGGTTTTGGTTTTGGCCGCTTCGCTCAATCGCCTTTTTCAATCGGGCGGCTGGGTGTCGCTCGTGCAAGTCGTCGGACGGTGGTTTCCACCAGGCCGTCACGGCGCAGTGATGGGTGCGCTCTCCACGAGCTACGAGCTCGGCAACGTCGGCGCTCTGCTCTTGTGCGGCTACATCGTCAAACGCGGATTCGGTTGGCGCGCGCTCTTCGTCGTGAACCCGCTGCTCTTCGCGCTCGTGGGCATCATGGTGTTCTTCGTGTTGCGCGGTGAGCCGCCTCCGACGAAAAGAGAATTGAGCGACGAAGAGAAAAAGGAAGAGGCGCTTCCGCAAATGCGCTTTCGAGAAGCGTTCCCGTTCCTCGCCAAGAAATGGGATTTCTGGTCGACCGTTTCGCTCTCCGTTTTGCTCACGTTCGTACGCACCGGATTTTTGACCTGGACGCCGACCTACCTCACGGAAATCGCGCGCGCGAGCGGTGGCGGAGCCGGCAGCGTCTCCACATCGATCGCCAAAAGCGCCATTTTTCCGGCGACGGGTGTGGTCGCAGCATTGGTAGTCGGGCGCATGACTGATCGCTTCGGCCCTGGAAGACGCGCGCCGGTGCTCGTCGTGTCGCTCGCGTTTCACGTCGTTGCGGTTTTGTTTCTCGCGCACTCCGGAATCAAAGACACCACCACCGCGATGTTCGCGATCGGCGCGTGCGGACTATTTTTACTCGGTCCTTACTCACTCATGGCTGGCGCGCTCGCGCTCGACGTCGCCGGAAAACGCGCGGCGTCTACCGCTGCAGGAATCATCGATGGCGCCGGATATCTCGGAGCGACCTTCGTCGGCGTCGTACTAGGAAGAGTGTCGCAACGTTGGGGATGGCCCGCCGCATTCGACGTCGTTGCGTTTGCCGGCTTCACCGCGATGTTGGTCGGTATCGGATCGGCATGGACAGTCATGCACAAAGCCCCCAGAAAATAAGGGTTTTGAGAAAAAGAGAACGAATCTGAAATTTGCGACCGAGCTCGGACGAACTGAGAGCATGACAAGCTCACTCTCGCTTCGCTCGGTCGTCGTTGCCGTCGTTCTCTCGTTCCCGCTCGTCGCGTGCGCATCGCTCGACAGCGTCCCTTCCGCGGCTTCGGCCGGCGGTGGCTCTGGCGGATCACCGCTCGCCGGCTCGCCTTCGTTTTCGTCGGACTCATCGGCCGCAGCGAATCGCGCACCGGTCATGCGCGAGGTCGCGGCATCACGAGAGGCATCTCCGCGCAGCGAGCTCCGCGTTCACGAGGTCCTCACCTGCCGCCAATGCCGCTAAATAAAAAAAACACGCCGACCCCCTAAAGTTTTGGCAATACGCGCCGTTCAAGGAGGCCATGTTTTCTGTCGCAGAGCTCGATGACATGTTGCTACGTCTCCAAGAAGCCGAATCGGAACGCGCCCCTCTTTTGGCGCGTGTGCTCACGCCGGTTCCACCGCCGGATGGGGCGCCAGAAAAAATCGACCTGGAAGTGCTGACCGCGTTTCGTGAAGCGCATCGCCGTGTGGCGAAGGTCGTCGCTGAGCTCTCGGAGCTCAACTCGCGAATGCGCGACAACTGCGTGAATTGACGCGCGGCTGAAGATCCGGCGCTCATCGATTGCGCCGATCGCGAATCTCGCGTTAATTCGCGGTTGCGATGCCCGAGCTCGACCCGCACATCTTCGGTGAAGGCCAACCGTGTTTCGGTTGCAGCCCCGACCATCCCATCGGTTTCCATCTTCGCTTTCGCATCGAGGATGGCGAGGTCGTCAGCGATTTCACGCCGGGCGAAAATTACCAAGGGCCGCCCGGCATCATGCACGGCGGTTTGGTCTCCACGTTGGCGGACGAAATCGCCGCGTGGGCCATCATCGGCATTCTCGGCAAATTCGGTTTCACCGCGCAGATGAATGGCAAATTCATGCGACCGGTGCGCGTCGGAGTTCCGCTCGAAGGCCGCGCGAAGATCACACGCGAGACCTCACGCATCGTGCAGGTCGTCGTGAAAATTCGTCAGAGCGATCTGGATTGCTACGCGGGCGACTTCACGTTCGTGCTTCTCGATCGCGCGGCCGCCGAAAAAATGTTGGGACGCAGCCTGCCCGAGAGTTGGGCGAAATTCGCACGCTGACGGCAATGATGCAAAACGCTACGGTCGAGGCAGGAAGGCGTCCGGGACGCGTCGTCCGATCGTAAATCGAGCCTAAAACAACGGGTTCGGTACGACCGAAGCGAGCACAACGCTTGCTCTACGCAGAGCATGAGCATTGATGCAGACTCGCCCGCGTTGAAGCCAAAAGGCGCCGAAGACGGCTTCCACAAATTTTCGGCGAAGGTCGCGAGCAGCGTCGGCTCGTCGATGTCCTTCATCGCCGCGCTGATGGTGGTTGCGGTTTGGGCGGTGTCGGGTCCGGTGTTCCATTTCTCCGATACGTGGCAGCTCGTCATCAACACGGGCACGACCATTGTCACGTTCTTGATGGTCTTCTTGATTCAGAACACGCAAAACCGCGACGCGCGAGCGATGCACTTGAAGCTCGACGAGCTCATTTACGCGACCAAGCGTGCGCGAAATTTGTTCCTGGATTTGGAGACGCTGAGCACCGACGAACTCGATCGGCTCGAGCAGGAGTTCAAGCTTCAGCGCATGAAGAAGCTGCCGGCCGAAGGGCTGAAGAAGCGCGTGCTGATCGGCTCTTCGTCGCTGCCGCCGACCGAGAGCAAGCACAAACGACGCGCGAGCTGAGCGCGGATTTTTACGCGATCGAAAATCGCGCTGATTTACCAGCTCATTTGAAGTTTTGTACGGCCCACAGATCTCCGGAAGACGTCACGTAAAAGCCGCAAGCTACTTGCGTGTATTTCGAGCTCGACATGTTGATGTAGTGACCGTGCGTCGAAAAATCAGTGCCCGGACCTTCGGCCCACATCTGTTTCAGACAACCTGTGATGCTGGTGTCGAGGTCGTCGCCCGGCCAGCCCGGACATTCGTCTTGAGCAGATTCGCTGCACGTGCCGAATGCGCCGTGAGCTTTTCCGGATGCCGAATCGGATTGCGCCTCACCGGACGCGCACGTTTCGCCGTCCGTCCATTCTGTGTACGCCGGCAAGCTCAGCGTGGCGCGATAGTTGTTGATCGCGGTGACGCATGTCGAGGTCGCTTCGGCGTTCGGTCCGCCTCCGCCTCCCCCGCCTCCACCACCGTCGTCGCTCGTGGCGTCGGACGACGAGGAGCTGCACGCGACGAGTATGAGCAACGCTGGCAACGACGACGCAATACGGCGCATGACTGAAATATAGCAGCTCGCGTGCGGTACCTCGTGGGCCGGTTATTGCCGCGGAAGATGCACTACGAACGTCGTTCCTTTTTCAGGATCCGAGGAGACATCGACCTGGCCTCCGTGCGCGATCGCGATCTGGTCGACGATGTAGAGACCGAGCCCCAGACCCTCACGATTCGTCTTGTTTTCAGCCGATCGGAACGGATCGAAGACGTGCGGAAGAACGTCGGTGGGGATGGCGCCGCGATTGCTGACGCGGATCGCGACCGCGTGATCGTCGCCGAGAAGAGAGAGCGTGATGGGAGTTCCTTGTTCGCCATGGCGAATGGCGTTCGTCATCAGATTGCAGATCACCTGCGTGATGCGATCGGCGTCCCAGTCACCATCCAGATTTCCTTGCTGCTCGAGAACGACGGATCGGCCTACTGCAGTGCCGTCGAGCTCGATCAGCGCGCGTTGCACGATCTCGAGAGCGTTGGCTTTTGCGCGCACGATTGGAATTCCGGAGCCGACGCGCGCCCGCGACAAATCGAAGAGGTCGTCGATGATGCGCGACATGCGCATGCCGCTCGATCGAATGCGAGCGACGACCGCGAGCGTTTTCGGATCGTCCGAGAGCTGAGCGAGCAGGGTGGAAGCCATCACGATCGCATTCAGCGGATTCTTCAAATCGTGACCGACTGCCGCGACGAACGTCTCGTTGAGGCGGAGTGTTTCGGCTAGCTGTTGGCGTTGTTGATAGAGCGAGAAGAAGGTCGCCGTCTTGTGCCGCAAAATTCCTGGCTCTACGGGCTTGATCAAAAAATCGACGGCACCCGCGTCGTAGCCCTGAAAAACCCGCTTTTGCAGCGATGGGTCGCCGGTCACGAAGATGATCGGAACGTGCTTCGTACGCTCGCGGCCGCGCATCAACTCCGCGAGCTCGAACCCGTCCATTCCGGGCATCTGCACGTCGAGTAGCGCGAGCGCGACGTCGTGCTCGAGCAAGATCTCGAGCGCCTCTTCTCCGCTTCGCGCTTGCAAGAGCTCGAGGTCGTCGCGGCGGAGCAATGCCTCGAGCGCGATGAGATTTTCTTCGCGGTCGTCCACCAGGAGAAACTTGACCGGATCGCGGGGTCGTTCGCTCATGGTGTGACTCCGACTTTAAGATGCTGGAGCAGGTTCGCAATCCGTGACAGCGGTGCCGCGATTGCCGAGCCCACCGCAGAAATTGCGGCACTCGGCATCGTGGGCGCCTGCGCTTCATCGGGATCTTGCACGATGATAGCGCCGCCGTTGTCGGCGATCGCCTTCGCGCCGGCTGCGCCATCATTGTTGGCGCCCGTGAGCACGATGCCGAGCAATCCGCGGCCATAAACCTCCGCGGCGGTTTGAAAGAGAACGTCGATGGACGGGCGCGAATAGTTCACCGGTTCGTCGACCGACAGTGCGAAGCGGCGGTCCGAATCGATCATGAGATGGTAACCGGGTGACGCAAACCAAATCCCAGCCGACACGTCTTGCTTGTCGTCGGGCTCGCGAACGCGCAGCGCGCATTTCGAGGTGAAGAGCTCCACCAACAAGCTCGGACGATCTTGCGGAAGATGAATCACGACGAAAACCGGGATCGCGAAATCTCCTGGAAAAACCGGCAAAAGAACGCTCAGTGCTTCAATGCCGCCGGCCGATGCACCGATCGCGATCGCTTCGATGTTGCGTGACGACACACGCTCGAGGTCGAGGCTCAGCATCGCTGATACCACCGATCTTGACGTGACACTTCGGTGAACGCGGACGCGTGCGACGAAAACTGGAGTGTCTCGCGCGATCCCAATCCCAAAAATCCGCGCCGACAAAGCGTGTTGCGAAAAAGCTCGAACGCGCGCGTCTGGAGCTCGCGGTCGAAGTAGATGAGAACGTTGCGACACGTGACGACTTGCACCTCGGCGAACACGTTGTCGGTCGCGAGGCTGTGATCGGAGAAGACGATGTTTTTCCTGAGCGAGCGATCGAGCACCGCGTTCCCGTAGCGCGCAGTGTAGTACTCCGACAGCGAGCCCGAGCCACCGGCTTGTCGATGATTTTCGCTGAAGGCCGCGAGCCGATCGAGCGCGTAGACTCCAGCTTCCGCTTTCGCGAGCGCGTCGGGATTGATGTCCGTTGCGTACAAGATGGTGCGATCGAGCAGGCCTTCTTCGCGGAGCGTGATCGCGAGCGAATAGACTTCTTCGCCGGTGCTGCAGCCTGCGACCCAAAGCTTGAGCGACGGGTAGGTCTTCAGCTCGGGGATGATTTTCTCGCGAAACGTTTTGTAAAACGTAGGGTCGCGGAACATCTCGCTCACTTGAACCGTGAGGTACTGCAGCAGCTCCGAGAAGGCTTGCGGGTCGTGCAAGATTTTTTCTTGAAGCGCCGACACCGTCGAGCAACCGAGCGGCGGCAGCGCCACGCCGATGCGGCGTTTGAGCGAAACCATCGAATAACTGCGGAAATCGTAGTGAAATCGCAAGTAGATGGCTTCGAGGAGAAGCCGAATTTCGATTTCGATCGGGGAGGTCATGATGGTCTTTCATGCACCCGTTCTCATTTGGGCATCCACACGCGAAGGAGTGAAAGGAGCATCTCGACGTCTACGGGCTTCGACACGTAGTCGTTGGTTCCTGCGGCGAGACAACGCTCCTGATCGTCACGCATGGCTTTCGCGGTGAGCGCGATGATCGGAAGCTTCGCCCACTTCGCGTGCTTGCGGATTTCCCGCGTGGCTTGGATGCCGTCCATCTCCGGCATCATGACGTCCATGAGCACCAGGTCGATGTTCGGCGTTTTCTCCAACACCTCGAGCGCCTCGCGTCCGTTGCGCGCGATGACGATCTTCGCGCCCTTGGGCTCCAAGATGCTGCTGAGCGCGAAGATGTTTCGTACGTCGTCCTCGACGACCAAGATGTTGCGACCGTCGAACAGCACCTCACGATCGCGCGCCACCTTCAACATCCGACGACGGTCGGCCGGGAGCTCCGATTCGACTTGATGCAAAAACAGCGTGACCTCGTCGAGGAGCCGCTCCGGCGAGCGCGCGCCCTTCACGATGATCGAGCTCGAATACTTTCGCAGCTGTTGCTCTTCGGCGGCGCTGAGCGAGCGACCGGTATAAACGATGACCGGCGGAAACGCGTAAGCGTCGCCATTGCCCAGTTTTTCCAGAAGATCGAAGCCCGTTGCGTCGGGCAGCGTGAGGTCGGTGACGACGCAATCGAACGTATTTTTCCCGAGCGCGTCGAGTGCTTCACGCACGCTACCGACCGCGACGATTTCGACGTCGTCGCCTTTGAGCAAGAGCGTGAGACTTTCACGTTGGACGGCGTCGTCCTCGACGATGAGCAAGCGACGAACGCCTTTGGTGAAGCGCTCTTCCAATTTTTGAAACGCTTGGATCAACGTTTCGCGTTTCACCGGCTTGATGAGGTAACCGAGCGCGCCCATCGAAAGCGCGGTCTGCACGTGGTCGTGGGCCGACACCATGTGCACCGGAATGTGACGCGTACGTGCGTCGCGTTTGAGGCGGTCCAAAACCGACAGCCCCGTGTGATCGGGCAGGTTCACGTCGAGCACGATGGCATCGGGGACATGCGTGACGGCGAGATGAAAGCCTTCACCTGCTTGGTGCGCGACAATGCATTGGAAGTTTCGCTCGTGCGACAGGTCGGAGAGAATTTGCGCGAACGACTCGTCGTCCTCGACGACCAGAAGCAAGCGACGCGATCGATCGAGCGACGCTCGATCGTCGTCTATCACCGTCGTCGAGGGCATGCGCTTGGGGGTGAACGGCGCCGGAGCCGACTCCGGTGGCGGAGCGAATCGCGCTCGCGGATTGGGCGTCGGCGCGATTTGCGTCGCGTCTTGCTCCACGAAAACGATCGGCAACGTGAGCGTGAACGTGCTCCCTTTTCCAAGCTCGCTGTCAACGCGCAGATCGCCGCCAAGCAGCTTTGCAAAATCGCGAGAGATCGAAAGACCGAGGCCCGTTCCCCCATATTTCCGCTGGATCGTGGCGTCGACTTGTCGGAACGCTTCGAAGATCGAGTTGAGGTGCTCCGCCGGAATCCCAATACCGCTGTCTTTGACCGAGAATCGAATTCGACTGCCGTCAGCCGGCGCAACGGTCAGGGTCACCTCGCCCGACTCGCTGAACTTCAATGCGTTCGAAAGCAGATTCTTCAGAATTTGCTCGAGCCTGAGCGCGTCGGTTTCGATCACCTCCGGCGTTTGCGCCTCGACGATCACCGAAAAACCGAGCCCGCGCTCTTTCGCTACCGGATCGAACATGCGCGTGAGGGCGCCGGTGAGTCGTGCGATCGGCGTGGCGCCCGCGTGCAGATCGAGCTTGCCGGCTTCGACTTTGGAGAGATCGAGAACGTCGTTGATGAGCGACAGAAGATCGTTGCCTGCCGCGTTGATGGTGTTGGCGAACTTCACCTGCTCGGCGGTCAGGTTGCCGTCTTTGTTGTCGGCCAGGAGCTTCGAGAGAATGAGCGAGCTGTTCAGCGGCGTGCGCAGCTCGTGCGACATGTTCGCGAGAAATTCCGATTTGTATTGGCTTGCGCGCTCTACCTCTGCAGCCTTTTCCAAGGCTCTTTCTTGCGCGATGGTGAGCAGTCGCGCTTGCTCTGCGAGACGTGAGTTCGTGACCTCGAGCTCTTCTTGGCGTGTCTCCACTTGCGCGTGAGCCTCACGAAGCGCCGTGCTCCGCTCTTCGAGCTCTTCGTTTGCGACGCGAAGCTCCTCTTGTTGGGTCTGCAGCTCCTCGGCTTGATGTTGGGACTGCTCGAGTAGCTCGCGCAGGCGCATTCGATCGCGCGTCGTGCGAATCGCGATCGCAATGCCCTCGGAGACGCGATGGAGCAGCTCGAGCGCGCGCGGCTGCACGTCGACCAAAAATCCGAGCTCGACGATTCCGAAGACGTGACCGTCGACCACCACCGGAACGATCACGATCGATCTGGGATCATGACCTCCCAGACCCGACTCGATCTTGAGATAGCCCTTCGGCACCTCCATGATCTGCACGATTTCTCGGTCTTTGGCGGCTCGCGCGAGTAGCGAGTCGCCGCGCGCGATCATATCTTTGGGGATCACCGCGCCGTAGATTGCGCGCTTTTTCCATTGGAGCTCATCGTTGGAATAGAAGGTCGCGACCTCCGCCCCCACGTACGGGGCAAGCGCTTGGAGGGCACGCTCACCGAGCTCCTCGAGCGTGAGCTCACCCAAAAGTTGCTCGGCCACCATGGCCGATCCGGCGCCGACCCAATCACGATCTTCGATCGCAGCTCGCGCGTCGCGCTCGGTAGTGAGGGCGTTGCCGTAGGATTTGGTGATGCTCCCGATCATCTGACGCGAGAGCGTGGTGAGGACCAACGCGGTCAGCGCAAACAAACCGAAAAACAAAAGGCGTGTGGTGCTACGCGACGACTCCGACTGCGCGGCACGCTCCGCGCGAATGTCGAGCTCCGCTTCGGTGAGTCGACTGACAGACTCCCGAACGTCGTCCATCGCGGTTTTTCCGCGCAGCATCGACGCCGGCGATTGAAGCTCGGCGAGCGAGTGATGATCGACGTCACCTTCCGCCGACAGCCACGCGATGTACCGGCTCTTGACGTCTTTGACCCTCCCAACCTGCGAAGGATTGTCGGAGACCGTCTGCTCGAGCAGGGCGAGTTGGTCGAGAGGTTTTGCGAGTCGGTAAGGTTGGAGAAACAGCGGATCGCCCGTCACCAAGTAACCGCGCACGCCGGTCTCTTGATCGATGATCTGCTTCACGACCTCGTTCGTCTTGGCGAGCACCTCGTCGGAGTGGTCGAGCCAATGCGAGTCGCTCGTCATGCGGAGGATCTGCGCGCCAAGAACGATTGCGACCGCAATCAAAAGAACGAGCGGCGTAATGAGCGCGATCGTGAGGCGCTTGCCGAGCTCCTGACGCTGCTTCTTTTGCTCGCTTGTCTCAGTCACTCCGCCCAGCTCCGTTTCGGTGCGCCCACTTTGCAACACAGGCGCCATCACCAAAAGAGCCATTTTTATTGGCCGCTTCGAATTTCGTGGCCGCGTCGAGATGCCATATGCGGCGAAAATGTTCGCCCGCGTCCGACCTAATTTTTCTGGGATAGCGCGTGTAGCACCGCGCCACACCTGCAAGGGGCCCTGACTCCGAGGACCGTCTGTCGGGGCTCGCACCGCTGACCGCTTGCGCGTTACGCTTGAGATAATCGATGCTTCGTCCGCCCTCCCCTCGAATACTTTTTTTCGCATCTCTCGCTGTTATCGTCGCGACCCAAATCGGATGTACCGCCAACGACGGTGAGTCGTCACGCAACGAGAACGTCGGCGCGACGTCGCAGGCGTACACGAAGGATTGCGACGGCGGCGCAGACTCGAGCGTGTACGGCGTCGACGTCTTCGACGGTCAAGGACCGATCGACTGGGTCCACGCGAAGGCCGGCGACAGCTTGGACGGCGGCCTCGGTGACGGCAGCAATGGCGAAACATTCGCGTTCATCAAAGCCACGCAAGGCGACTACACGACCGAGAGCACGTTCACGGACAATTGGACGAACGCGAAAAAGGCCGGAATTCTCCGCTCCGCATATCACTTCTTCGATGGCGCAAAAGACGGCGTCGCTCAGGCCAATTATTTTCTCGGCGTCGTCGGTGCGGACCACGGCGAGCTTCCAGCGATGCTCGACATCGAGTGCCCGACTGCATCGACCAAAGGATCATCGCAAAGCAATTGCGAAGGATTCGCCGGCGCGTCCGGCTTTCCGACAGACGGCGGAATTCCCGCGTTGCGCGACGAAGTATTCGCGTGGCTCGACACGGTCGAGAAAGCGACAGGCCGGAAACCAATCGTCTACAGCTACGTGTCGTGGTTCGAATCCACTGGCGTGAACGACGCAAAGCTCGCCGAGTATCCGCTCTTCATCAGCAACATCGACACGAGCTGCCCCGACATTCCTGCGCCGTGGAGCACCGTTACATTTTGGCAGTACCAGACTACTGGCGGCACGGCGCCCGGCATCAAAGGCGATTGCGATCTCGATCGTTGGATGGGCGATTCACTCAGCTTGCAGAGGTTCGCGTTCGGCGCGCCCGACGCCGGACCAACGCAAACGGATGCAGGAAAAACGACGTTTCCTGATGCAGGCAACCCGCAAACAGACAGCGGCGCACCGACGAATCCAGAAGCGGCGCCACCCGACGACAGCGGATGCGGGTGCGTTGCTGGCGGATCGCGTCGCAAAAATACTCCGATGCTCATCGCGCTCGGCATGATCGGTCTCGCGATCGCACGACGCCGCCGATCTCTCCAAAAATAGATTTGGCTCGCATTTTCTGGATCACGATCGACGAATCGGAACACGCGGACCGAATCGTGGCGCACGTATTCCACCCGCGAAAATAAGCCTGATCACGCGTGCGCGATGCGGACGATACGGTTCGAGGAGCTCCAGCATTCGCTCGTCGGTTCCGCGCGCATCGCCCGTGAACGCAAACACGACGAGGTTCTTCAAGTGGTAGTCACCCACCGAAACCGCGTCCGCGTCACCCCACGCGACGACCGCAACTTCCGCAGCGGTCCAAGGTCCGATGCCTTCGACGAGCTGAAATTTTCGGTAGGCCTCCG
>JBDTFL010000261.1:0-4242 GCA_039937955.1 Polyangiaceae bacterium
ATCGTCAGCGGCGACGTGGACGGCGGCGTCGCACCCGACGGCGGAATCCCGAATGTCGCTTGCCCGAACACGCTCACGCTCGGCCCGTTTCCGGCGCTCACCGAAGTGTCGCGACCCATCACGCTCATTAAAGGCGTGGACCGCGTCGGCACCACGACGTGTCACGGCGCCATCACTCCCCACGGATCGACGTCGGCTACGTGCGACCCGGTCCTGCAGTAGGCGTGCAGTAGGCGTGCAGTAGGCTGGTTCTCCCGTAGACTGTCTCCAGGAATTCCACGCAGCAAAATCATGTCGCGCTTCGATCGTCCCGACCAAGGCTCATTCGCGCTACCGCGCGTCGGTCCGGCGCTGAAGGCAGTGCTCATCGCGATCGGCGTCGTCGGCATCGTCGAATCGATCCTGGTCGCGTACGTTCCGAATGGCCCCCAGTACTTCGCGGCTCTCGCGTGCTCGAAAGAGCAAATCCTCCACGGTCAAATCTGGAGGCTCTTCACCGCGGGTTTGCTCACCAACCCCGCGTCGATGGGTCATCTGATTTTCACGCTGGTTGGGCTGTATTTCTTGTCGCCCGAGCTCGAGAAAAATTGGGGCACGTGGCGCTTCATTCGCTTTTTGCTGATCAGCGTCGCTCTCGGATTTTTGCTGAGCATCGCCGTCGACGTCATCAGCGGTCCGGCCGGCCCCACGTTCTTTCATCCGCCGATCATGTTCGGTGCGGGTGCAGCGATCACCGCCGTCGCCATCGCGTGGTCGGAGATGCACAAGACGAGTCAGGTGCAGCTCTTCTTCTTTTTGCCGATGACCGGTCGCATTTTATTTTGGGTGACGATCGGATTCTGTGTCCTCGGATTGGTGTATCCTACAAGTGTTCCGGAGGGAGCGCCGGCGCCGTTTGCGGGCGTGCTCACTGGTGTTTTGCTGGGCGGAACGCCGTCGGTCATGCGCACGGCGTGGCTGCACACGAAGCTCGTTTTCTTGCGACGCCAAGGCGCGGCCGCCAACGTTCGTCCGCTCTTGCGCGACCCGAAAGCGAAACGCTCGGGAATCGCGCCGCCGCTGCGCATCGTCAAAGGCGGCATCATCGAAGAGGACGACGACAAAAAAAATCCGCCGCCGCCAACCACCAAGGACAAGCGGTACCTGAATTAAAATGAAGTGGACGCAACGGCATCTGCTCGGAATCGAAGAGCTCTCGCCAGAAGAGATCACGCACGTGCTCGACACGGCGGAAGATCACTTCGACAAAAAAGATCGTCGCGCGGTGTTGCGCGGCATCACGCTCCTCGCAGGCTTCTTCGAAGCGTCCACCCGCACACGCTCGTCGTTCGAGCTCGCCGGAAAAAGATTGGGCGCCGACGTCATCCATATTTCCGGATCTGGCTCCAGCGTGAGCAAAGGCGAAACGCTTTTGGACACGGTGAAAAATCTCGAAGCGATGCGCGCCGACGTGATCGTCATTCGTCACACCGCGAGCGGCGCTCCGCAGTTCGTTGCCGAACGAATCAAAGCCAGCATCGTCAACGCCGGCGACGGTGCGCACGAGCACCCCACGCAAGCATTGCTCGACGCCTTCACGATCCGCCGTAAAAAAGGCAAGATTCGCGATCTCAAGATCGCCATCTGCGGAGACATTTTGCATTCGCGCGTGGCTCGCTCGGGCGCACTGCTGTTTTCCAAGCTCGGCGCGCACGTCACGTTTTGCGGACCGCAAACGATGCTACCGCGCAACATCGACGCGATCGCGCCCGGGACGAAAGTCGCAAAGCGCATCGAGGAAGCTGTCGACGGCGCCGACGTCGTCATGATGCTGCGAATCCAAAACGAGCGCATGGAAGGATCGATGTTCCCCGGCACGCGCGAGTACAGCCGCACGTTCGGTTTGAATTTCGCGCGGCTCGCGCTCGCGAAGCCCGACGTCATCGTGATGCATCCAGGGCCGGTCAATCGCGGCGTCGAGATCGATCCCAACATCGCCGACGGAAAGCACAGCGTGATCTTGGATCAGGTCGAAGCGGGAGTCGCGGTTCGCTCCGCGGTGCTCGCGCTCGTCTTGGGAAAAAGCAATTAGTCGTGCCGGATCGAAACGCGCCGCTCGGTGTTTTCGATTCGGGGCTCGGCGGTCTCACCGTCGTGCGCGCGCTTCGTGCTGCGCTGCCTTTCGAGGACATCATTTATTTGGGCGACACCGCGCGCGTTCCCTACGGCACGCGTGGCGCATCGACCGTCATCAAATACGCGAGCGGGTGCGGCAAGCAGCTCGTCAATCGCGGAGTGAAAGCGCTGGTCATCGCGTGCAACACCGTGAGCGCGGTCGCTCCCGAGCGCCTGCGCATCGATTTGGATTTGCCCGTGCTCGAAGCGATCGGCCCCGGCGCACGCGCCGCAGTGAACGCATCAAAGTCTGGAAAAATAGGGGTTTTGGCGACCGCCGGAACCATCGCGTCAGGTGCATACACGCGCGCTATCGGCGCGATCGACACACGCGCTGAAGTTTTCGGGCAGGCCGCACCGCTGCTCGTTCCACTCGCGGAAGAGGGCTGGATCGACGGCGACGTGCCGCGCCTTGCTGCACGAAGATATTTGGAGGCGTTCGTCAAAGCGAACGTCGACGTCGTCGTGCTCGGCTGCACGCATTATCCGATCTTACGAAACACGATCGAGCAAGCGGCCAAGGAGCTCTTGGGAGGTCACGTCGTGGTGGTCGACAGCGCGAGCGCGATCGCCGAGAGCGTCGGCGAATTTCTGCGCGCACGAAATCTGAATCGCGAAGGCGACCAGCGCGGGTCGATCCGATTGCTGGTGACGGACCAACCCAAATCTTTCGAGGACGTCGCCAGCCGGTTTTTGGGCGACGTCGTGCAAAACGTGGAGCTCATCGATCTGTAGCGTCACAACCCGGGCGCGCGCGCGATGAGTTGGGTGCGCCAACCATTTCTGTTTCTGTTCGCTGGTCTCGTTGCATGTCATCGCCCTGTGCCGCCGCCAAATGCGATCGCGGAGCCTGAAGCCGCGCATCCGATCGCAGCCACCGCTCCCGAGCAAATTCGCGTAGACGAAATCGCAATCCTCGGCGATTTACCGGCCTTCGCGCTGCGTGGGGAATCCGTCGCATTTCGAGCGTTACGTTTTTTTGGGCGGACGCTGCTGTCATCCGGAAGGGTTCATCATGTCGTTCGCACATGCGGCGGCAAATCACGGAGACCTCGTCACGCTGCAAGGTGACGTGTCCTGCGGTGGGGCGTTTCGAAGATGGTCGTACGATTTTCCGAGCATCGAAAAACGCATCCATGCAGCGCTCGCGGCTACCGGAATCGATGCGCACGACGTCACGCTGATTGGCTATTCGCAAGGCGCCGAAATCGCCGAGCGACTCGCGGCGGCTTATCCGAGCGAATTCACGCGCGTCATTTTGATGTCGAGCCCCATCGTCCCCTCGCCCGATCGCCTTCGTCGAATCGACGGCGCGGTGCTCATGGCCGGCAAGCGCGAATCGCAAAGCAACATGCGTGCGGGCGTTCAGGCCCTCGCACACGCAAAGATTCACTCGGTATTTCAGCCACTTCCCGGCGCCGCCCATGGTCCGATCGGCAGCACTCCGGACGACACCATGGAGCGCGCTTTCGAGTGGCTCGAAGAAAATTCGCAGGTGCGTGTCACATCTGCCGATCTCGCGCGATAATAGTTATGTGAGTGTGGCCTTCTCCGATCCGAGCGAGATATTTGGCTCACCGAGCGACCATCTTCGTCGGCACCTCGAAGAGCCGCGATTTCTCGCGTGGCTCTCGTCGATCGTGCGGCGCCGCGTTCCTTCATCGGATGTCGACGACGTGGTGCAGGCGGTCTTGTGCGATGCGCTCGCGTCGCACTTGATTCCTTCGGACCATCGCGAAATCAGTCGGTGGATCTGCGGAATCGCCAAGAACAAAGTCGCGGATTTTCATCGCCGCGCAAAGCGCCAAAACGAATCGCACGAAGAAATCGCTATTGGTGCGCGCAGCGGTGAGATGCGCGTGATGCTCCGATCGGTCGTCGCCGACGCATCAGCCCGCAATCGCGAAGCGCTCGAATGGATCGTCCGCGAGCACGACGGCGAAGAGCTCGCGAGCATCGCCGAAGAGCTTTCCATTCCTGCGCCCCTCGTTCGACAACGCGTTTCGCGCTTGCGGCGCGCGCTTCGCAGCCGTTGGCTCGGCGGCGGCGTGCTCGTTCTCGCGCTCGCAATGTGCGCGGGCTACGAAA
>JBDTFL010000262.1:0-4422 GCA_039937955.1 Polyangiaceae bacterium
GCCAGTGCCGATGATCGCGAACGCGGTGCCGACGCCGAGCGCGACGACGCCGATGCCACCGACGACGTACGCCGGAACGTGGCTCGGCTTCGAGACGGGCTCGGGAGGTGGTGGCGTCGCTCCGCCGGGCTGCTGCGAGCCGATGTCCGCGGGCTTTTCCCACGATACCGAGACGGCGCGATTCTTCTCGCCCTCGCGAACCACGATCTGTTGATCGATCGGCTTTTCACTGGGGATTTCGAAGCGGAACGTGTGCGGCCCGGGGTCGACGAACATCGCTTTGCCTTCGAGCTTTTCGTCCGAAGGCTGGCCGTCGATGGTGACTTTAGCGGTAGCGAGATCTTGCCCGTGCGTGTCTTTTGCGCCGAGCACGATGCTGGGCAAGCTGGCCTCTGCTTGCGTGAGCCAGTCCGAGCAATCTTTCTTGATGGTGCCCGGGCAAACATCACGTGCACACACCAAAAACTCTTGGCGCGCTTTGACGAGATGCCCTTCGTCGCGTGCCTTTTGCCCGGCATCCGAGGCGTTCGAGCACGTCGTTCGGTCGTCGGCGGCGTGTGCCATTCGTTGCGAGGCGAGCAGCGACGCCGCGTAAGCAAGCGCAGCACAGAGCCTCACCCGATCACTTCGCGTCATCGATCGTCTCCGCGGCGCATGGCGGTCACCAAGATATCATACGTCGCGCTCGAGCTCAGAGCGGACACTCGAGCTTGTACTTCTTACGACCCGTCACCGGATCGATCGTCCACGGCGGATCACAATTCGAGCTCGTCGTGGCCGTCGTGACCGGCGGCGGCTTTTTGATGGTTGTGCCTGTGGCGTGACTCGTTGCGTGGGTTGCGGCATGAGCCGTCGCAATCGCGGCACTCGCATCAAACATGCTGTCTCGTGCGGTATTTGCGATCGGTGACGCGCTGGCCGTTGGCATCGGATCGCTCGCGATGGAGTCGCCGGACGAGATTGCAGAAGCAGCCACCGGTACGATGGCGGTCGGATCGTTCTTCGCGGTGCTCGCTTCCGGCGGTTTTTTTCGAAGCACAATGACAGTCGCGAGGATCGCCAACATGGCCGTCATCGCGAGAACGATGAGGATGATCGCCAAGGCCGTGCGGCGCGGAGGCGGAGGAAATGAAACCGCATCACCGGGCTTTGAAAGCGAGATGCTCGAAAGCTGCGAGCTCGATCCGTCGCCGAGAGTGTAGGGGAGGTGGCCACTGGTGCGGCTCACACGATCCGGTGGAGGCAACGGAGGCGGCGGCGACGAGCCCATCATCAGCTCCTGCGGCAAGCTCGTCATCGCGTTGACCGACGACGAGCTCTCGATTTCCGCAATGCGCGCGGCACGGGTCGTCAGCGTTTCCGATGCCCACTGCTCGACCCATTCACCGACTTCCGACGGCGATGCGAGACCGATGCACCGCTCCACTGCGATCGCCATTTCACGCGCGGTTTGAAAACGTTTCGTCGGATCGCGGTCGAGGCCGCGCAACGTGATCTTGTCGAGCTCTTCGAAGCCGTGCATCGCCGCAGATTCGAGGGTGCGCGACGGATCGAGAAAAAGTTGGCTCGGTGGAACAATGACGCTGTTCAGCACCTTGCCCAAAATCGCCGCTTCATTTTCGCCTGAAAAAAGCCGCTTTCCGGCGAGCGCTTCCCAGAGCACCACCGCCGCAGCGTAGATGTCGGTTTGTCGCGTTACGTGCCCAGAGAGTTGCTCCGGCGCCATGTACGCGAGCTTGCCTTTGAGCTGACCCTCGCGCGTGGTCTGGATGCGCCCACCGGCTTTCGCGACGCCGAAATCCAAAACGCGCGGAACGCCGTCGGTGCCCACCAAAATATTTTGCGGAGAGACGTCGCGGTGCACGATGCTGAGCGGCTCACCGCGCTCGTTGCGAGCTTCGTGCGCGGCGTGCAAACCATGCAGCGCGCCACTCATGATCGTGGCCACGATGCGCGGCGGAATGCGCTGCCCACGCTCGCGAGCACCGCGTATCAAACGCGAAAGCGATTCGCCTTGAACGTAATCCATCACCAAAAAAAGCTCGCCTTGCGTCGCGACGACGTCGAGCGTCGGGACCACGTTCGGATGACGAATGCGCGCCGCGAGCCGCGCTTCATCCAAGAACATCGACACGAACTCCGGATCTTTGGCGAACTGCGGATGCAGCCGTTTGATGGCAACCGTGCGCGAAAAACCGACCGGTCCGATCAGTCGTCCGATATGGACGGTTGCCATGCCTCCGGCCGCGATCTCGGCGTAGAGCGCATAGCGCCCAACGACACGCGCGGGCGCAAGATTTTCAGACGATTCCACCCTTTCTCAAGGCTATCAAACCATCCACGCTTCCGCCGCTTATTGGCGAAATCAGCTGGAGATCAGCGATATCAAGAACCCGACAATGCATCTCGTCGCCGAAACTCGGCTAAGACGCGATGCGCGATCAGCTCAAGAAAGCGCGCAAAACCGCGGCGCCGTGAGTTAGCTTCGCCGCGATGATCCCCGACCTCCAAATTCTCGTGACGCGCGTCGGGAACATCCACGTGCCGCTGCCGCGCTATCAGACGGCAGGCGCTTCGGGGATGGATTTGCACGCGGCGCTCGGGCACGAGATCAAAATCAAATCGATGGAGCGGGTGCGCATTCCGACCGGTTTGATCTTGTCGGTGCCCGCGAAGTTCGAAGCGCAGATTCGCCCGCGCTCGGGCCTGGCGTTTCGCGACGGCATCACGGTGCTCAACGCGCCTGGGACGATCGACTCCGACTTTCGCGGAGAGATCCAAGTGCTGCTCGTGAATCTCGGAAAGGCGACGGTCACGATTTCGCCGCTCGACCGCATCGCTCAAGTCGTCGTGTGCCCAGTCGCGCGTGCGGAGCTGGTCGAGGTCGACGCGCTCGACGAGACCATTCGCGGCGCTGGCGGCTACGGCAGCACCGGGAAGTAACATCTACTCAGAATATTAATTTTCGCCGCGCTTGATCGAGTACGCGCGAATTTTCTTGTGCAAGTTGGTGCGCTCGACCCCGAGTAAAATGGCGGTGCGTGAGATGTTCCAGCCCGAAGCTTTGAGCGTATCGACGATGTAGCGGCGCTCGGTGTGCTCGCGAAATTCGCGAAGCGTCATCGTTTGACCGCCCGGCGGGGTGAGCGTCGCGTCGGTGCGCGCCGAGGGCTCCGCGGATGCGAGGTCGTCGGCGTCCTCGACGGCGGCTTCAGCGCTATCTGCAGCCTCTTCTTCCTCGAACGGTGACTCGTGCGGATCTTCCGGAAGGTCGGCGATGGTGACGTGCTCACCCGACAAAATCGCCATGCGCTCCACGACATTTTTCAGCTCGCGAACGTTGCCGGGCCACTTGCGTGCGACGAGCGCTTTGATGACCAGCTCATCGATGGGCTTTCGTTTGGTGCCGTTCTCGCGCGAGAAGGCGTCCATGAACGAGGCCGCCAAAAGCGGAATGTCCTCGACGCGCTCACGTAGCGCCGGGCTACGAATCGGAAATACATTCAAACGAAAAAACAGGTCTTCGCGGAAGGTCTGGTTTTCGACGCCTTTGGCGAGATCTTTGTTGGTCGCGGCGAGAATGCGAACGTCGACATGCATGACGTGCTCGCTGCCGACGCGCGAGATCTCGCCGGATTGCAGCGCACGAAGAACCTTCGCTTGCGCGACGAGATCCATGTCGCCGATCTCGTCCAAAAATAGCGTGCCGCCGTGTGCTTGCTCGAAGAAGCCGCGCTTCTTCATTTGTGCGCCGGTGAATGCGCCGCGCTCGTGTCCAAAGAGCTCGCTCTCGATGAGCTCACGCGGGATGGCCGCGCAGTTCACTTTGACGAACGGTGCATCCATGCGTGGCGACAATCGGTGGATCGCGCGTGAAATAAGCTCTTTTCCGGTGCCGCTCTCGCCGGTGATGAGCACGCCTGCTTTGGTTGGCGCGACTCTTTCGATCTCGTGAAAGAGTCGTGCGAGGGCGGAGCTCTGGCCGATCATCTCGTAGCGTTGCGTCTGTAGCGCTGTGGCTTCGGCGAGCGCGCGCTTGGTCTGCGCGCTCTCCATGACGTTGTGGACGCTCACCAAAACGCGTTCGCGTGCGAGCGGCTTCTCGAAAAAATCGCTCGCCCCCAATTTGATCGCGAGCACGGCGTCGTTCACGGTGGCGTGTCCGCTGATCACGATCACCGGTAAATCACGGGTCGCTTCGTCTTTTTTCACCCGCTCGAGCGCTTCGAGGCCGCTCATGCCCGGAAGCTTCACGTCGAAGACTACGAGGTCCACCGGCGTGTGCGGGCTCAGCAAAATCTCGAGTCCCTGCTCGGCGGTCTCCGCTGCAATTACGCGATAGCCGTCGCCCTCGAGAACGAGCTGCAGCGCGCGGCGAATATTTTTTTCGTCGTCGACGACGAGGATGGTCTTTTGCGCCGC
>JBDTFL010000263.1:0-4553 GCA_039937955.1 Polyangiaceae bacterium
CGCGCGTCGATCGTCACGAAAATATCGGCGAAGGAATTTTGGGCCTGCCGCTGTTTTGGCGGCTGGTGAATGACCCGCGCTTCGCGAACGTTCCTGGCGTGCTCGAGACCGAGCCGAAGAATCCGGAGACGCCTTATCGCGACGAGGTGAGCCTCTTGAATGGACTGGTCAACGCGCCGGAGCCGCCGAAAAAAGAGCCGGCGTTTTCACTCGAGCTCTCACCGGCACATGCACCCATCAAGAAGAAAAAATCCTAGCGGATCACATCCCTGGATCGATCGTCGCAGCCGGAGCGGGAGTCGACGAGGATGCAGGCGCCGAGCTCGCGACCGCAGACGCAGCTGAATTTGCGGGTGATTGTGATGATGCCGAAGGCGCGGCACTGGCCGCCGTTGCTCCCGAATAAATCGGTGACGGCTCGTACTCCGGAGGAGGGCCACCCGGAAGCGGCGGCGCGGAAGCACACGCAACGAGCGCAAACGAAAGCAAAGCGACTCTCATGACGGCGGAGAATGCCACAAGTCCTCTTGCTTCGGCGCGTCAGCAGACCCATGAAGTGCGCATGCCCGGAACGCACAAGCTCAAGCTGATTTCGTTCGACCTCTGCCCGCACGTGGAGCGCAGTCGCATCGTTCTGGAAGAGAAAAAAATTCCGTAGGACATCGAGCTCGTCGATCTGAAAAATAAGCCGGCTTGGTTTTTGGAAATTTCGCCGCGCGGAAAAGTTTCGGTGCTCGCGGTCGACGGCACGCCGATCTTCGAGTCGATGGTCATCAATGAAATGCTCGAGGAGCTCTACCCGGAGCCGGCCATGTTTCCGAAGACGCCGGTGGGCAGTCAAAGCGCGCGCGGAGAATCTCATCGAGCGGCATCGCACCATGCTGAAAGAGCGCATGAGCGCGGCTACCTAAAATCCGCAGCGACTAAAAATCGTCGTCGGCCTGATCGTAATAGAGCGGCGGACGCGCTTGGCAGAATCGCTCGATCAGCTTGAGCTGATCTTTTGCGACGCCTTCGAATTGGATGCCGAGCCCCGGACCCGCATTGTCGGTCGCGATACGTTGCCAACGCACGGTGCCTTCGACGACGATCGGGCCGTTGGGTAATTCGAAGTCGAGCGTCACTTTGCCGCCGATGGGAATTTCGGCGTACGTCGCGACGAAGAGGCCGCCTTTCGAGACGTCTCCGGAGAGGCCGGCGAAAAAGTGTGAGTCGCTTTGGATGCCGACGTTCACTTCGAGCTTCTTGCGCGGCGCGGCGCGCAAATTTGCCGACTGCGAAGGTGTTAGTTGTGCTGCCTCGATCGGAACGACGAGCGTTTTGGTCGGAGGCTCAATCGGCACCGGGGGCGTTTCGGCTTCGGGCGGAACGAGATTCTCGACGCGATGAACGCCGCTGTCGTCTTTGGGCGCTTCTTCTTTGCCCTCCGATTCGATGATCGCTTTGCAGCGCGCGCAGAGATGAACTTCTTCGTGGATGGTTGCGGGGTTGCTCATGCGCTTTTTCGCAGCGACGATGCTGCGGCTCCACACAGGACAACGGCGGCGCCCCCAAGGACCTAAAGCCCGCGGCCCTCATTTGTAGGATGACGACGCACGTCTAGATCGTTGCGATGCCGCGCACTGTCGGTCGGAGAAACGGCAACGCCTTGCGCATGCTCGCGCTGTTCACCGTTTCGACGGAAAAACCAGCCGATTTGATGCTGAGTAACGTCTGACGCGTCAGGTGACAATTGTCGCCGATGATTTTCCAAAACGGCTCGATGCGTTTTTGCCACAAGAGCCGACCGGGATTTTCTTCGGCCGCCACGTGCTCCAAAAAAAGAAACTGGCCACCCGGACGCAGCAGTCTTCGGATCGAAGCCAGCGCCAGCGCAGGATCTTTCACCGAACAAAGAAGGAGCGTCGCCACCACGGTGTCGAATGACGCATCTGCGAACGGGAGGTTTTCCACCGGTGCATCGATGAGCTTCACGTCCTCGCGGCGGAGCAATGTCGCGCGAGCCTCGGCGCGCTTTCGCATGTGCAGGTCGGGCTCGGCGAGGGTGAGCGACGAAATCCCCGGACGATTTGCGTAAAACGGCAGATTGATTCCGGTCCCCACACCGACCTCGAGGACGTCGCCCTTCGCGTGTGAGAGCAGATCGGCGCGCCACTCTTGCAGCGATGCCTCCTCGGTTTTTTTCATGAACCGGTCGTAGATCGAGGCGAGGAGGCGCGGCATTGGCACCCACATCGTAGGCGCATCTTCTCCTCCACCGCGACAATGAAGACGTGGAGCCAAGCGTCGTCCAACACGCTGCTTGCGGATCCGGCGGTATTTTCCGCTAGGATCGTGGCATGCGGACTGCACCCAAAAAAAACATGCGCAAAACTTCCATCTTCGTTTCTTTGCTTACGGCTGCTGCGTTGACGTTCTTCGGTGCGCAAGAAGCGCGCGCTGATCTTTCGTCGTGCGGCGATCTCGACATCGGCGCCAACGCCCACTGCGAGCTCGACACTTCAGGAGGTTGCACCGCGAAGTGCACTCCCGTCAGCGTGGTTGCCTCGTGCTCCGCGCAACTCCAAGTCTCGTGCAACGGCAACTGCAGCGTCACCGCCGACGCGAGCTGTACGGGCTCGTGTCAGACGAGCTGTGAAGGCAGCTGCAACGCAAATCCGGGCACCTACGACTGCGAAGGTGATTGCACCGGCACCTGCGAAGCCGATTGCTCGGGCAAGTGCTCCGCCTCGAGCGAGTCCGGCAACGCGAATTGCACGGAAGAATGCAAAGCGAACTGCGGCGGAAGCTGTCACGCGAAATGCAGCGGAACTCCGCCGTCAGCCACGTGCACCGCAAAATGCCAAAGCTCGTGCAGCGGATCATGCACCGCCGAAGTGAATGCAAGCTGCAACATCGATTGCCAATCCAAAGGCGAAGCGAGCTGCGAAACGCAGGTCACCGGCGGATGCACGGCCGCGTGCTCCACACCCAAGGGCGCGCTCTTCTGCGACGGCCAATTCATCAACGCGAGCAACCTGGACGATTGCGTGAGCTCACTCGTCGACTTGCTGCACATTCAAGTTTCCGGAAGCGCGAGCAGCAGCTGCGACGGCGGAGAGTGCTCCGCAGAAGCACAAGGACAAGTCTCGGCCTCGCCGTCATGCTCGGCAGCGCCGGGCGAAAGCCCAATCAGCGGAACGTTCCTCTTTGCGGGTGTCGGTTTGCTCGGCCTCGCGGTCGCGCGTCGCAAGCACAACAAGAAGAATCGTCGCTGAATTTTCGGTTGATCGTGTCACCTGGACGCCTGCACGCTGCTCGGCTAGCTCGTCGGAATGAAATTCGGTTCCGACGAGGAGGTCAATCAGTCGGTCGAAGATCGCCGCGCTGATTCAGGCGGCGGCGGAGGCTGGGGCCCGATGCATTACGGCGCAGGCGCTGGCGGTCTCGGCCTGGTCGGCGTGATCGCGGTCGTCATCATTCGTGCGCTTGGTGGTGACGTCACGGTCGACGATGGAAGCGGTAATGCGTCCACGAACGATCCGAGTGCAACCGCCAACCCCGCGAACAACGGCGCGACGCCGACTGCCGGCCAAAGTTGCGCGGGTGCGAGCTCGAGCACCGACCAAGCGAAGTTCGTCGCGTGCGTGGAGACCGACGTGCAGAGCTTTTGGGCGAAGCAGCTGAAAGGCTACACGCCGGCGAAGCTCGTTTTGTTTCGCGACGCCACGGCATCCGGTTGCGGAGATGCGACCGCGGACACCGGACCCTTTTATTGTCCGCCTGATCAAAAAGTTTATTTGGATCTCGGATTTTTCGACGAGCTACATCGCCGTTTCGGCGCAAAAGGCGGGGATTTCGCGGAAGCTTACGTCGTCGCGCACGAGTACGGGCATCACGTGCAAGATCTGCTCGGCACCTCCGACAAAGTCACTGCTGCAGAAAAGAGATCGCCGGGCGATGCGAACGCGTGGTCGGTTAAGCTCGAGCTGCAAGCCGATTGTTACGCCGGCGTTTGGGGACACGCCGCAAACGCGAAAGGCATGCTCGAGCCAGGCGAAGCTGGCGAAGCGCTCGATGCGGCTGCGGCTGTCGGCGATGATCGCATCCAGAAACGAATGCGCGGTCGCGTGAATCCGGAGAGCTTCACGCACGGGTCGGCAGCCGATCGTCAGAAATGGTTTCAGGCCGGCATGACGTCCGGCGACCCGCATGCGTGCGAAGGTCTTTTCGATTGAGCTCGTCGCCCGGAGAAGTTTTCCACGACGTCACATACTCGCGCAGTTGATCGACCTCACCGGTCGGCACGTCAGCGTTGCGTTCGAGCTGGTCGCCTCGTCATTGTGCATGCAGAATACACGTATATGGCGAGCCTGGATTGGCTCACGCGACGCGGGAAATTGCCTTCGAAACCCGCGCGGGCCTTTCTGGAGCTGTTTCGCGAAGAGCTCACGCGTCGCGAGCTAACACATAAAAAACGCCGCGATCTCGAGAGACCGCGGCGCGCGCATCGATGAAACGAAGAACGAAGCCTCAGGGCGGCGGGGGCGGCGGTGCTGCGGGCGTGCGCTTGC
>JBDTFL010000264.1:0-5811 GCA_039937955.1 Polyangiaceae bacterium
GTGGAGACGAATCCCCTTCGACGGCGCCGGCGACCTCCCAACCGGTATGAGAACGCCACGACAGCGCCATCAATCCCCAAGGCCAAATGAAGCCGCGGCCATTGGGCTCGTCGGGAACGACGACCTCGAGCTCGGTCGAAAATCGGAATGACTTGGCTATAGGTTGTGAGCCGATGACGCGGACACCGCTCCACTTGGAGGTCGAGACATCGACTCTCCTAAGCTCGAGGCCAATGCGACCTTCGCCCTTGTCGTCGAGTCTAAGTGTCGATCTTATCCAGCCATTGCCTCCGAACGCGCCAGCGACATCTTGAGCAGCGCCGCCCGCGAGGAGATCGAGTCGCGGTGCAGCGGCCCAGCGCAGTGTACCGCCCAGCATTTGCGAGGGAAAATCACCTAGCACCGAGAACAGTGAGGTCGCCGGCAACAGTCTCCCTGGAGATTGATCGGAAGCGAAGACCTCGAGTCGATACGCGTTGTAGCGCGTCGCCGCGGAGATTCGCGCGTCCGCAATTCCGGGGGACGTCAGATCATAAGCGCCGCGCGCGCCGACATCGACCCATTTGCCGGCTACTGCAGCGAGGTCACCGCCA
Source organism: Polyangiaceae bacterium (assembly GCA_039937955.1). GTDB lineage: Bacteria > Myxococcota_A > Polyangia > Polyangiales > Polyangiaceae > JAICXU01. The sequence continues at coordinate 594 of JBDTFL010000264.1, forward strand.
ATCTCTCGCCTGGCCAGCTCGCCGTCATCGTGTCGTTCGACGTACGTCATCCCTAAGGTGGCCTTCGCGGCGATCATTTGCGAAAGACGCGTTCCGGCGAGCCACTCATAAGGTCGGGCGGTGAATCGCGGAACGACGGGCACCCCCCCGAAGGCTTCGACGCCCGATCCCCACGGCGTTCGTGCGATCCCATCGACGCCGTCCATCTGCACCGGGAACATCGAGCCGGTCGCCATGACGAATCGTCCGACGCGCATTTCGCCGTAATTTTTCGAGGTATGAAGATGAACCGCGAGCACGAGCACGTCGCCCGTGGCATCTGGACGAGCACCCGCCCAAACGAGACCTTCCGCTTCGATATTCGGGCGGACCTTGTCCGAGCCCTGTAAAATCAACAAGCCGCTCGGCGACTGCGAGTCGGGAGATTGCGTGCTGGCGACCGCGTCCCCGCGAAGACGAATCGGATCGGCCGACGCCATACGCGAAAACGACGCGCACGCCAATAGCGTCAGCCACGCGGCGCCATCAACAACTGGACGCAAAAATCTCATCTTAGTGTTTTCGATTCGCGATCGAGCCGAGCGATCGAAATGTTGGCCCACATCCTGCGTGGGGGCTCGCGTGGACCACGCTTCCCCTCTGACACTCATCGCGTTCGTATGCGCCGCGATCTCCGCCGCCATTCTCGTCAGCTACTTGGTCTTCCGGCCGAAGCTCGGACCAGGAACGAAAATTTGGTTGTTGCTCGGCGTTGGTGTTTTCCCAATCGGCCTCGCGGGGGCAGGAAACATCCAAGATTTCGAAGCGACGAAGAAGCGCGCTTTTTGCGGCGATTGTCACGTGATGACGCTCCATACGGCGGACTCGGATGATCCGAACAGCACATCGCTGGCGTCGCGCCACGCGCGGAACAAATTCTTCGGATCCGAAAATTGCTACGTATGTCACGCCGACTACGGCATGTACGGCACCGTGCTCACCAAGATGGGTGGCATGCGTCACTTCTGGCTCTACTACACGCAATATCGAAACACCTCGCTCGCGGACGCGAAGCACGAGATCCAAATTCGCAAGCCGTTCCCCAACTCCAACTGTATGCAGTGTCACTCGACGCAGAATCCGATTTGGCTCGCGCAACGGGATCACACGGCGATGTTGGACGACGTGCGTTCGGGACACGTGAGCTGCGCAAGCGCCGGCTGCCATGGTCTCGCGCATCCGTTTTGGCAAACGCCCGAAGGAGGCACACTTTGAAGCTGCCGTCTCATCACCGAATTCTTTCCATCGCATGCGTGTTCAGTCTCGTCGCCGTCGGCCTTATGGTTTGGTCGCTGTTCGATCCGCGGCCGGTCCCAGTGATCGTCGCCATGTCGCTTGGCCAAGTGATTGGAACACTCTCGCTGCTCGCATTCCTCTTCGTCGTGGCGTCGGATCTTCGGCCGTTGTTCCGGAGCACGCCTGACGATCGCGACTCGATCAAACCGAAATCGCCCTAAAATACCGGTCGAATTCAGATCGCCGTGAGCGTCGCGATCATCGCGTCGAACGCGGGACGCGCAGCGCGCACGCTTGCGATCGGGCCGACCAACTTGAAGAAATAAGGCAGCCCTCGCCCTTCGACGATCGCACCCAGCAGTGCCCATTTGATCTTGGGACTCGCATTGGAGCCGCCCATCGCGCCGCCGCCCAAGTAGGTTCCGCTCACCTCGGCGATGGTGACTTTAACGCCGCGAATGGTTTCAATCGATCGCGTATCGCGACCCGCTTCGTCGAACTGACCGACCCAACGTTGGGCATTGGCTTCGGCGGTGCCGCCTGCTCTCACGACACTGAGATCGGCGCGATCGACATCTCCCGACGCGCGCGGAACTTCATACGTAGCCAGTCGCATGGTGCTGGGATTGTCGACGGTCTTCCAGTTTATCGGGACGGTCCATTTCAACGTGTCGGGCTCGTCGCTGGCAGCCGGCATCGTCGCGCTCTGCATATCGCCCGATCCGTTGATCGCCGGATGACCCGGAGGCAGCTTTCCCATTGGACTATCGAGATCAAGCGCGTTCGCAACTTGGGGCAACACGTCATTCGACGCCGACGTCGTTTCTACGACTGCCGGCGTGGCTTCTTTCGCAGTCGCATTGGCTTGTGAGCGGAACGTCGCAAAGCCGGCAGCTGCGGCGAGGACGCCCAACCCTAAGGCTCCAGTGACTCGTGCATTCATCGATGACTCTCCTGACGGTGTTGGCGCGCACGGCCCTCCCCGAAGAGCCCCACGCGTGTCGCGCTAGTGCAATGCGCGTGCCGTTGGATCAGAAGAAGTCAGGTGCTTTTTGGACACGTCTTTGTCGTGAGGGCGTATTCGCCCACTGCTGCATATGCGACGTAATTTCTGCGATTTTGGAATGATTTTTTGCATCGCAAGACTGCTTCCGAGAGCCCCACACAATCCTTCGCCACTTTGATCGACGATGCAGGAACGATGCGGTCTCGCAACTTGGCGAGGAGTCCGATGCCGTCGAGATTCGCCATTTTGGAGATCGATGATGACGACGTCGAATCTGTCCCGACCCAAGCACTTAGGCTCGAAGATTCGCGTGATGCAAATGATGCAGTCCCTCGTGCAGAAGCTGCGTGAACGCAGGCTGCGCAAAGGCTCGATTCGCGCACGCTCTAGGTATGAGAGACACTGGACCAAGCGACGCGCTCTACGCGCTCTACGCGCTGAGCTCGCGTGCACGGCTCGCTTTGAGAAAGAGATCCGTCGCGCTCGTCGAGAAGCTCATATGAAAGACACCGTCATCCAGTGATTTGTGCATGACGAACCCGCTGTCTTGAAGGAGCTGCATCATCTTCGAGTTGCCGACCATGACGTCGGCCTCGAACTCGCTGATTCCGTGGGTGCGAGCGATATCCGCAAGGTGCTCGAGGAGCAGTGTTCCGACACCTTGACCTTGACACTCGTCGAGCACTGTCAGTGCTATCTCGGCTGCGGCCGAAGGTTCGTCTGCGTGGAATGAACGAACGCGACAGTAGCGACCAACACCAATCGCGCGCTCTCTTTCGGATTCGACGACGACGGCAACCAGGCCGACGTGGGCGACGAAGTCCAGCTCGACCAGATACGTGAGCTCTTTCTCGGTAAGCGTGCTCTTCGCAGCGAACACCCGATAGCGAACTGACTGCGGGCTCAGCTGCAAGAAAAAAGCTGCGAGCAACTGTCGGTCGGATGATCTCAATGCGCGAATGAGAAGCGGTTTCCCATCTCGCGAGATCACATTTTTGCTGTAGGCCCGAGCCGCACCGTCCTCGGCTGCGCCTGCACGAGAGGCGATCAAGCCAACCTCCCGTCCGACCCCGCCCCGTGTGTTTTCACGAGAAATCATGCTGCATTCGTCGCGCCAATCGTGCTTCGAACGCATATGCAGATCCTGCGCGCCGATTCATTCGCTGCGTTGCTCGCGCACAATGCGTGCACGAAGAAGATGTTGACGGTGGATAGAGAATTGCTGACAACTCGCACACGCATGAATCGCCGCCCCGAAAAGGTCTCCAAGCTTTCGTCTCGCCTTTCGTCTCGCCTTTCGTCTCGCCTTTCGTCTCGCGTTCCGGCTTTGCTCTTGGCCACTGCGCTGATCGGCGGCGGCGCATTCGCGGTATTTCACTCCGATTCGTCCGCAAGCACCGAAGGAACGAGCATGCCCATCGCCGAAGCACGCGGCGGCGGTGCTGAGGATCCGACGACGCCTCCGCCGCTTCCCGAAAATTCCATGGGCGCATTGCCTCCCGGGCATCCGTCGATCGCGGCAGCGGGCAATGAGATGAGCGGTACACCAACCAACGCCGACGCGCCGGCACCGTTTTGGGTGGCTCCCCCCACGTGGAAGATGTTGCCGAATCCGAGCACGATGAGGCTCGCAACGTATCGAGTTCCGCGCGCAGAGGGTGACACGCAAGATACCGATCTAAGTGTCGTGCAAGCCGGAGGCACGACCGACGCGAACATCGATCGTTGGCTAGGCCAATTCGATCAAGCCGGCAAAGACACGCGGACGGTCAAGACCGTTCACGGCATGAAGGTTACGGTCGTCGAGGTTCAGGGCGCGTACTTAGGTGGCGGCATGATGGCCGACAACAAGCCCGCCGCAAATCCCGGTTGGGCACTGCTCGCCGCGATCGTAGAAACCCCAGGAACGCCCACGTTTTTCAAGATGGTCGGCCCCGCTAAGAGCGTTGCTGCAGCGCGACCGGCGTTCGGAGCGTTGATCGCAAGCGTTACTCCGCCGCCGCCACAGTAGCGCGATGCGCCCGAATATCGACGACGACGACTAAGACAAACGCGCCGAGCGAGAGCCTTCCGAGCAACTGTCGATCGTCGCAGATTCCGGACTGCCCTGGAGGTTCAGAGATGTTTGGTGATGAGCGCCGCCATGGCGCTGATCGGTGCGTTGGCGTTCGAGAATCCTGCGTCGACGACAGTGCGCGGCATTCCATAAACGACGCATGACGATTCGGACTCGGTGAGCACGCGGCCACCGGCTGCGCGAATCGCACCCGAACCTATTTTTCCGTCGCTTCCCATTCCTGTGAGCACCACACCGAGTGTGCCCTCGCGTGCGAGCGCCGCCGCACTCTGAAACAGCACGTCGACCGCGGGACGATGCAGACTGTCGATTGGCGATGCGTCGAGCTGTGCGTGCCAGCCGTGATGGTCGCCGCGCAGCTTCAGATGAAGTCCGGCGCGAGCAACCATGACGAGACCTGGGCGAAGGAGCAAATCATCGCGTGCTTCCATGACATCCAACGCGCAGTCGTCATCGAGCCTGCGCGCAAATGCTTCCGTGTATCCCGGCGGCATGTGGAGAACGATCGCGACGGGAACCGGGAAATTACCGGGTAACGCGTGGATCAGTCTCGTCAGCGCTTGGGGACCACCGGTCGACGCGCCAATCACGAGCAGCGTGGTTTTCTTCGCAACGATCGGCTCGTCGAGCTTCGTCGGCTCGTCAGTCTCGTCTCGCGCGCCTCGCTTCGAGCGCGACGCTTCGAGAATCTTCGCGGTGAGCTCGTCCGACAGTTGGTAAAGGCGATCGAGAGCAAGCGCTGTGGGCTTGTGCACGATATCGAATGCACCTGCTTGCAGCGCGGCAACTCCGAGCTCGCTCTGATCGTCGGCCATGCTCACGACGACGACGGCAGGTGCATCGGTGCGTTGCTGCAGCGC
>JBDTFL010000265.1:0-3447 GCA_039937955.1 Polyangiaceae bacterium
GGTCTGTTGTGCCTTGCGCCCGCATGCTCCAGCAGCTCCGCGCCGGAGACGAACGAGGACACACCGCAACCGGCAACGACATGCTCGAATCGCGCGTCCGACACTCCGACGAATTCGTCGACCACCGTCGACCCGAGCCTCACCCAAGACAAGTTCGCTTCGCAGTGCAGCGCGCTCAACGGCATCATGGAAATCCAGCCGAATTGCGGAGGCTCCAATGCTTGCCGCGGAATGTCGTACGACAGCGCGAAGCAACTTTTGACCGAGCACAACTGCCGTGCGGTCAACACGTGCTCCGGTTACAGCTGCGTCGTCTGCGATCAGTAGTGTGCGACGACTAGCCTGCAGCTAGGTCTGCACGCCGCTCCAAAAATTCTGCTCGACGCTCCGCGCCAGCCACTGACGCGTTCGTTCCGGTAGCTCCGCCCGTTCTTCGGCGCTGCATGCATGCTCGAGCCGAGCGAGCGCTTCGCCGACCGGAAATTCCCGGAGGAGCGCAAACAGCTGCATTTCACGGGGTTTCAACGACATTTGTAGCGTGCCTTGCTCGGTACACGCGAGCGCCCAACAGCGCGCTTGCGAAAGACGCGGCGGAAATGCGACGGCGCGATCGAAATCGGCCAGCACATTTTTCCGAAGCTCCATCAGCGCGAAATGGTCTTCGACGAACGCAACGGACGGCGACGGCGTGAGCTGCAGCGTGAGCAAGCGCGCGGCATCGTCGGCGGAGGGTCGAAACGGCGGCGTAAGGGGCGCACGAAATACGGAGCGCCACGCGGCGTCGATGCGAATGCTCTCCAGCAGCGCGAGCTTCTCGTCTTCATTTTCGCGCTCGAGTGTGTCGCGAAAAAAAATCTCGAAGCCATTTGGCGCGTCGTCGAGATCCCATCCGCGCGGGGGCTTCGCGAGAAAAAATTTGCCGGCGTATTCGTTGAACTCCCAGAAGCCGAGCAAGCGTGCGGTCAGCGGAAACGCGCTGTGCAGCACGTCGAACAAGCGAAACCAATATTGGCGGTTGTAAACCGCGATGCGATCCGCGCTTGTTTCTGCGGACAATCGTGCGTCGTAGGCGCCGGGCGTTGCGGTGAGCGTTCCACTCGAGCGGTCCAGCGGCGTGCGGATCGCGTTACCGAAGCGCGCTTGAAAATCGGCGAGCCAGCGCGGAGCCTCGCGACTCATGTGCGTGCCTCTTTCGCCTTCGCGAGCTCGGTGAGCAGCTCGGGCATCGTCGGAATCTTGGCGTCCCATTCGAGCAGCGTCGGAAAGGGTCCGCCGATCTTCCACGCGCGCGCATACAGCGCCCACACTGCATCGGCGACATGTTGGTCGTGCGTATCGATGATCGTACCGTTTGGTGTTCCGCTCGGTTCTCGCGTGTGACCCGCGATGTGCACGTGCAGCACGCGCGAAAAATCGACGCTCGCCAAATACGCATCCGGATCGAAAACGTGATTCTGACTCGACACGTAGATGTTGTTCACGTCGAGGAGCGACCAACATCCGGATTCACGAACGACCGCCGCGTAAAATTCGTGCTCGCTCATGGTCGAGCTTTCGAACGAAACGTAGCTCGACAAATTTTCGATTCCGAACGGCCGACCCAAACGCTTTTGCACGACGCGCGCACGATCTGCCGCAAATTCCAGCAGATCCTGCGTGTACGGCGTCGGCAGCAAATCGTGATGGCTCACGCCATGCGCGCCCGTCCAACAAAGATGATCGGTCACGAACGGCGCGTCCACTTCATCGGCCAGCCGACAAAGCGCATCCAAATATTTCTCGTCGAGCGGGGCGTGGCTCAGCAAATTCAAACCGACACCATGCAGCACCACCGGATAATTTTTTCGAATGCGCTCGAGCTTTTGCCGCGGGGCGAGCGCCGAGCCCAAAAAATTTTCGCTGATGATCTCGAAGTAACCGACATCGGGCGTGTGCTCGAAAATGTACGGGTAATGCGACGCTCTCAAACCCAAGCCGAGCGCGTCCGCCGGAATGCCGCGCGCTCGTGTGAGACGTTCGGTTTGTTCGGGCGAAGCCGAGCTACGCGCAGGCGTCGAGGAATGCGGCACGCGTGAAAGCTAGCGTCTCGATCCCGACGCAGCAAATGCGAGGTAAACTGAGCGCGCCATGGAAGACGAACGCGCTGGTGGATTGGTGAAATGGCAGTGGTCGAAGTATTCGATCGCGCACACGAGCCGTAAGAATCTGACCGTGCACGCGATCACGAATCCCCTATTTTTGTCGGGCACTTTGGTGCTCGTCACGTCACCGCTCGCAGGTTGGCCGGCGGCGGTCACGGGCGGCGTTTTGCTTTTGCTCGCGCTCGCCATTCAAGGTTGGGGACACAAACAAGAAGCGGAGCCGCCGATTCCATTTCGGGGCCCCGCTGACGTCATTCAACGTTTCTTCGTCGAGCAGTGGATCAACTTCCCACGCTTCGTTCTCTCCGGAGGCTTCGCGCGCGCTTGGCGAGACGCGCGCTAGCGTCAGGACGGTTTTACTTTTTCTCGTCGGCCGGTTTGCCGTCTGCCGGTTTCACGTCTGGTTTTCCGTCACCGTCGGAGTCTTCGTCCGTTTCCATGACGGTCTCCCGTTTCGCGGCCTCCTCGATCGCAGACTCGGCAGCGCCGGTGAGCTGGTGCGTCGTTACTGCGGTGTACGCGATCGTCGATGCACCGACGGCGCCGCACACGAGCGCGATGTACCAAACTTTCCGGCTCGCCAAGAGCAGCGCGACCGACGCGATGACGATTCCGATTTCGGCCGACAGCTGCGCGCGTTCATAAAGCTCGGCAGCGCGCTGATGCGCTTTGACCGAGAGCTCGTACGCTTCCGCGTCTTCTTTCGCCTCTTTGACGTCGTTTTCGTAGACCCTCGCGAGCTTCTCGAAATGCTTGATGTCGTTTTGGTCGGGCGTGAGCAAATCAGCCAAATCGTCGATGGATGATGCGACGAGATCCTTCACTTCTGCTGTGTCCTCGTCGTCTGCTTTTCCAGATGCCGAGCGTTTTGAGCGGAGTGTGTCGTCGAGCTTCATTTCTTCTTCGTGACTCGGAACGAGCGCTTTCAGGATTTCCATGTCGCCGGTGATGACGCGAAACTTCGTCGTCTCCGATTGGTAAATTCCGTACTTGTTCGCCTGCTCGACCATCGTCGAGATGAGCTCGGTTCGTTCGGAGCCGACCATCGCAGCGCAGAACGCGAGCATGACGCCGAGGAGCGCCATCGTGATTCCGATCGCGCGCCCCGAGTTCTTGTCGCCGCCGCCGTGGCCGTGCTCACCACCGTGTCCGGCGTGTCCTGCGTGCTCCATCTGCTCCAATAGCTCCGTTGCACCACTCATCGTCGTAGACCTCCCGAATTTCTTATTTTCACAGTCGAAAAAACCGGCCTTTGGATAACACTTTTCATGGCTGAGGTGCTGTCGCGGTAGGATCGATTCGTCAT